>NZ_JAKUKD010000005.1:0-108113 GCF_024197625.1 Shewanella sp. KJ2020
AGAGATACTGGATATCTGCCCAACACTTGCCAGTATGAACGGATATATTTTTATTGGTACGTGTAGCCAAGAGCCTCCTTATTCAAATGCAAGTTACCAAAAGTGGCGTTTGGTTGATGGTGATGAGAATGTGCCATTTGAATCAAAAATCGCGTTGGATAGTATCTTTGCATCCATGCTGGATGATTACGGTATTTCCAAGGGGATGCCACATGGATTTTTCAAAATCGAAAAATCCATCATTTCTTTCCAATGGTCATCAAGTGATATCGTAGAAACAATGTTGTCTAAAGTAGGTGGGGAGCGAGTTGGTCGCCATTAATGTTGATTAAGCCAACGTTTTACGATCAGAGGCACTGCAATAATTGCATCTAAGGGGATGAACTCAAAACCATAAGGTCGTTTGTTGACATGTTTAGAGACTAGAATTTTTTCTGCTCTTCCGCGTGCATATTTGGGAAGATTACATACAGGTTTTACGGTAAGGGAAGTGCCAACAATCAAAACCTTAGATGCTGTTTTGAATAGTTTTTTTACTTCATAAAGATTAGGAACCTGCTCCCCATATAAAACGACGTGAGGCCTTTCATTATTCTCGAGCGAATAAAGCCTATCGCCGATGCTAAATGAAACATCACTCTCTACATGCCGTGCCTCAAATAGACTTCCGTGAACGTGATAAACCTGAGTTGAGCCTGCTCGTTCGTGAAGATTATCCACATTACTGGTTACAACACTAACCCGATATTTTTTTTCAAGTTCGGCAATGGCAATGTGTGCTGGATTAGGGTGTGCTGACAACACTTCCTGTTTGCGGAAATTATAGAAATCGATAACTTTTTCTGGGTACGCTTTTAAAGCGTGAGCAGAAGAAACCTCTTCAACCCGATACTTCAACCACAGCCCATTATCATCAGTAAATGTCGCTAGCTGATCCGCTGATATTCCTGCTCCAGTAAAAACGACAATATGGTTTGGATCAATCTCGGGTTTACTCAAAATAACCTCTTCTAAGATGTCATGATTTTTAATGGCAATGTGCAGTTACGTATTGTTTTTTAATGGAACAGTTTTGTACATACTTCTAAGCATTGAGGCACGCTTAAATACGGATCCAATGATGATTAGGGACTTCACTCTTACTGTTGGCTCCAGGATTTGAAATGCTGCACCCGCGAAATTTGGAGGCGCATTTCTCTGGTTGATGAACGTGACCTGTCAGTAACCATACAAGAGACAAGGTGCCCGATTTAATTGCCGTTCTTAGGTCCCTTGAGCCAAAATCTCGCCCCGATTGCTTCGCGACACTAAGTCCTGAAGGCGGCTCGTGGTGAAGCAGTACATTGCATCGAGCAAATGGTGTGAAGTCAGATGTACCATATGACGCGCTACCGAATATCACCCCATTGATTGAGGCTATAGCGTGATCTACGTAGATCCCCTCAATTTCCCTTAACCAGGTTGAATTGAGTTCATCACCTAATTGATCATGATTGCCCGAGCATACAAAAATAGGACGATTGAACTGTTTTAACCAGCATGAGATAACGGCCACTTGCTCATCGATTGGTGTAGGGCAGTTGTATCGACTATCAATGAAGTCACCTGTTAGACAAACAACGTCAGCTTCGGATGCATTGTCGGTAACCCATAGCATTTGAACTTGGTTGAAATGCAGATCGGAAACATGGAGCAGTTTCATTGTCAGTCCTATTGAATAAAAGGCATATCGGTTGGTGTGAGTTGTGGATCATACACACATATCGAGCCGTCAATGTGGCTATAGACTTCTGCCGTTACTAACACCGAATGGCCTAACTTAATCATTTCGTTAGCCTCCTGTTGATAATGCATCCAAGCATCGCGATCTCTCTGAAACGTCAAATAGATTTCAACATCAAAATTCTCAAAACAATTATATGCCTCTGCGATGATCCGTAATTCAAAATCTGCTGCGATCATGGGGATGCCAGCATGACTCGAGACAGTTCGACCAACGTGAGCTGGTAGGATTTGTTTGAGCCGACAAATTAGCTTCAGACTATGAAAGGTTGAAAGTTGGCCAAGCAGATGAAATGGATCGCCGGACAATAAAAGTAAAGGTGAAACTGTAGGTGCAGTCATTGTGATTTCATTTCAGCTAGGCGGGTGATCTGTTCTACTGCAGCAAGCATTCTTATTCTTGCTGCAGGATTACTCGTATGTACATTAATTTTCGGAGGCTGAAAGCCCGTATCAACAATAGCTTGCTCAATCCAAAGCAGCACATCGTAGCCAGTACCTCTAGTATCATCCCCTAAATCATGGTCTAGGCTAATATCGGTTACCATGCCTTTGGCTAAATAGGAGATAACCTCATCTGGCCAGCGAGCTTGTAGCCAGCCAGTAGGTGCGAGTCGTTCATCATCCAAAAATATTTTCATCTTAAGCAGTTTTCATCGTCCATTCTCATTAATGAACATAGTGTACTCACCAAAATGACAAGTAATGTCGTTTTCAGTTCTCACTGCTGTGGCGCACAGAGTAGTCCACAACAATCCAATTTTTGCTTACTAAGAAATAAGAATCGTTATTCAATTTTTTAATCGACGTTCACTTCCAAACATTTAGGTAAAACAAAAACTTTATTCATTTTTCGGATTATTCCTTTGATAGTTTCAAGCAGATTTGAATTTTAAGCTGCTGTTGTGTGCCAACTAGGCTGGGGGTCAACAAAAAATCGTCAAAAGCTTCTTGTGCCAACAGATTTGGCACTAAATGGGCACAAATTTAGAAAAACGGCGAATTGTGGGGGAACAGCGGTGAATGTGGATTAAGCAATAGAGGCAAAATTAGGCAGAGTCGAAGGGAGGGGCATGTTTGAATGTTTCTAGAAAAACCTAGAACAGGTACGAAGATTTTATCTTAGGCACAAATAAAAATTAAGCATCTTGATAGATGATTATATTAAATTGAGGTTTTATAGGGAGTTAAAGCAAGAAATGGTACACCCGAGTGGACTCGAACCACCGACCCCTACCATGTCAAGGTAGTGCTCTAACCAACTGAGCTACGGGTGCACTGTTTACTTTTTTAATAAGAAATCACTTTTTAGACTCTGTGAAGAGAGTGGTACACCCGAGTGGACTCGAACCACCGACCCCTACCATGTCAAGGTAGTGCTCTAACCAACTGAGCTACGGGTGCATTGTATTACATGTGTCAAAAGCATTGCGCTTTGGAACGAGCGCTATATTAGGGGGATAGCGAATCACTGGCAAGCAAAAAAACGAATTTTATTGCCAAATGGTGAATTGCTGTGCAACTTGTCCAGAGTTTCAACAAAGGCGTTGATAAAACCGCAATTTCTTCTTCGCCTTACTTCAAAGAATCTCCAGAGAATGCATCGAAATCAAATCGATAAACCAAACGGCGGGAGGGTAGGCCCGCCGTTTACTTTACTAATGGTGGATATTATCACCTTCAATAAGGCTTAAATGCACGCCATGTTTTTGGATATAACGTAGGCGGATAAAAAACAGCAGTGCCGCCGAGGTGAGGCCGGCGATAAGCCCAGTCCAAAATCCGTGGGCGCCCATAGCTGGCACAATATAATCCGTATAAGCCAAGGTATAGCCTAACGTCATACCAATACCCCAATAGGAAAACAGCGTGATATAAAAAGCACTTCGGGTATCTTTGTAGCCACGAAGGGCGCCTGCTGCAACCACTTGGACTGAGTCCGATAATTGATACAACGCCGCCATTAACATCAAACTTCCGGCAAGGACCACGACTTCAGGATCGCTGTTATAGAGTTCGGCAATTTGAAATCTAAATAGTACAGTCAAAATAGCAGTAGATAGGGCGAGGGACAGCGCTAGCCACAGACCGACTTTTGCCACCACAGCAGAAATATCCGCCCGATCACGTCCTAAGTAGTAACCAATCCGAATCGATACCGCGATACCGATAGATAACGGCAGCATAAATACGATGGCTGAAAAGTTCAGTGCAATCTGGTGACTCGCCACCACAGTTGCGCCCAAAGGGGCGAGCAATAGGGCGATAATGGCAAATAAACTCACTTCAAAAAACAGCGCCATGGCGATCGGCATACCCAACTTGGTCATTTTTTTCATCGTGCTAAAATCGGGGCGATGAAATTGACTAAAGGGCGCCAAGGCAGCAAATTTCCTATGCAGTTGCATATATAAGGTCATGGCTATAAGCATTGCCCAAAAAACAAGGGCTGTTGCGACACCGCAACCCGCGCCACCCATAGCGGGGACGCCAAAGTGACCATAGATAAAAATATAGTTAGCGGGAATATTGACCGCTAAACCCACAAAACCTATGACCATAGTCGGCAATGTATAGGAAATACCTTCACTGCAGCCACGTAACACTTGATACAGCACAAATGCAGGGGCGCCCCATAAAATACCGTCGATATAACCTATGGTTAAGCGGTACAATTCGGGTTCTAAATTCATAAGGCCGAGCACAAAAGGCGCAGAGGCAAGAAATGCCATCACGCCAATTCCTCCGATAAGGGCCAGATAGGCGGCCTGGAATGCTAAGGGTTGGATCGCTTTCTGGTTATTAGCCCCGTTATAGTGGGCAAATAAAGGCGTGAAAGCCATAAGTAACCCCTGAACAAACAGGATGGCAGGTAACCACAGGCTAGTGCCGACCGCAACGGCGGCCATATCGACAGCACTGACGCGGCCCGCCATAACGGTATCGATAAAGCCCATCATGGTCTGCGTGACTTGGGCGATGAGCACAGGGAGTGCAAGTTGGATAAGACGTTTGGCTTGGAAGCCTGAATGATTCATAAATACAGCCTTTAACGAATGAGCGAGAAAAAATGTTTACAGGTATAGTTCAAGCCACCTGCGAGGTGGTTGCAATACATAAGAAAGATGGCCTAAATACCCTTGAGGTAGCGTTTAAACCTGATTTGCATGAGGGACTTGCGATTGGAGCAAGTGTGGCAAATAACGGGGTATGTCTTACTGTGACTCAGGTGGTTGATGATAGGGTATTTTTCGATGTAGTGGAAGAGACGTTACGGTTAACCAATCTTGCCGATTTAGCCGTAGGTCACAGGGTTAATATTGAACGTTCGTTAACCTTCGGTAGTGAAATCGGCGGCCATATTTTGTCTGGCCATATCCATACCAAGGCTAAAGTCATCCATATCAGTCACACAGAACAACATTACGATCTGACGTTAGGGATTGAGCCTAAATGGATGGATTACATCTTTTATAAAGGTTTTGTCGGGGTCAACGGCTGCAGCCTCACCGTTGGTGAGGTCAGTGATTCAAGTTTTATGCTGCACTTAATCCCAGAAACGCTCAAGTTAACAAACTTAAGTCAGTGCCAAGTCGGCGATGAGCTCAATATTGAGATCGATAGCCAAACACAAGTGATCGTTGATACCGTTGAGCGCGTACTCGCCAGACGCCTCAAGGAACAAGCGCAAAAGAATGGCTGATATTGCCTCATATCAGTCAATAAATTTGTTCATCATCTGAGTCAACATACAATTCAACGGTCCGCCGAGCATCATCCACATGCAGGCGCAAGTGGATAGGATTACAGCAAATACGGCAATCATCGTAATAATCTTGATCGCCACTGCTGGCATCGATACTGATATGTTGATGATGTCCGCAGTGGGGACAGGCGATAACCTTATTCATGATCCTCATAGTGTTACTCCTTCAATGGGATGAAAGAATATATGACCCTAAGCCCCTATGGATTAAATGACTCCTTCCATAGGGCTTACTAAGTATAGTTGCGATATGGTATAGCTGCGAAAGCGTAAACCCAGTGAATGGGTGCATCGCTCGCATACATTAAACACTACTCTTTTACCGTTATTAGCCCCTCAATTTCATTACTGTGCAAAACGCCATCGCGGGCATGTTGAACGACTGAAAGGGTCAATTGCTGCATTTGCTGCTCAAGCTCAGCTTGGATATCAACAATCAACATTTGGGTATCAATATGTACATCTATGGTTTCTGGGATTTGAGTTTCAAGCGATACGGCCGATGATTGGGTTAACGCGACCGCAAATAGAATACAGTTCAACATATCAACTTCCTTTCGATGTTTTTGAGTGCTGTACAATCAACTGGCGCTAGAATAGGGATATTTGATGACTGGCAAGTTACCAACACACTGCAAAATCATGAATTTGCATTTATTGCGCAATGCCACGCAATTTGGCCAATTCACTTGCACCCCTTGGCGCCAATCCCGTAGAATGAACGCCCTGCTACGCAAGGCGGCTAAGACTCCTGTACTGTCTTAACCTCGCGAGCATTACTCTTTTTATTAATCACCAAGTGGCCCTACGTGTGGGTCACCACTGGACAAGGATATTTCATGCCTGTAATTACACTTCCCGATGGTAGCAAACGTGAGTTTGCCCATGCTGTATCGACTCTCGATGTTGCCGCCGATATCGGCCCTGGTCTTGCTAAAGCCTGTATCGCTGGCCGCGTGAATGGCGAATTAAAAGACGCTTGCGATCTCATTGAAACCGATGCTGAGCTATCAATCATTACCGCCAAAGACGAAGAAGGTGTTGAAATTCTTCGCCATTCTTGCGCGCATTTATTAGGTCACGCGATTAAGCAAATGTGGCCAGAAACCAAGATGGCGATTGGTCCAGTTATCGATAACGGCTTCTATTATGATATCGACCTTGAACACAAGCTGACTCAAGATGACATCGAAGCCTTAGAAAAGCGCATGCTTCAATTAGCAAAAACCAACTATGACGTAGTAAAACGCGTGGTGAGCTGGCAAGAAGCCCGTGATACATTCGCGGCGCGCGGTGAAGATTATAAGATTGCCATTCTGGATGAGAACATCAGCAAAGACGCAACACCTGCGCTGTATCATCACGAAGAATACACAGACATGTGTCGTGGACCGCACGTACCTAACATGCGTTTCTGCCAACATTTCAAATTAATGAGCATTGCCGGCGCTTACTGGCGTGGCAACTCTGAAAATAAGATGCTGCAACGTATCTACGGTACCGCTTGGGCCGACAAAAAAGCCCTTAGCACACACTTAACCCGTCTTGAAGAAGCGGCTAAACGTGATCACCGTAAGATTGGTAAACAGCTCGATTTGTACCACATGCAAGAAGAAGCTCCAGGCATGGTGTTCTGGCATAACGACGGTTGGAGCATTTTCCTCGAATTAGAAAGATTTATTCGCCGTAAGTTAAATCAATACACATACCAAGAAGTGAAAGGCCCATTAATGATGGACCGCGTGCTATGGGAACGTTCAGGCCACTGGGATAAATACTCAGAAGCCATGTTCACAACCAACAGCGAAAACCGCGAATATGCTATCAAGCCAATGAACTGCCCAGGTCATGTGCAGATCTTCAACCAAGGGTTGAAATCTTACCGCGACTTGCCACTTCGTATGGCGGAATTTGGTTGCTGTCACCGTAATGAACCTTCGGGATCGCTCCACGGATTAATGCGCGTTCGCGGCTTTACCCAAGACGATGCGCATATCTTCTGTACTGAAGAGCAAGTACAAGCGGAAGTCAGCTCTTGTATCCAGATGGTTTATGATACTTACGCCACCTTCGGCTTTGAAAACATTGTCGTAAAACTCTCGACTCGCCCCGAAAAACGTATCGGTGACGATGCGATGTGGGACAGAGCGGAAGAAGCGCTCAAGCAAGCGCTGCGTGACAATAATATTGAATTCACCCTTTTACCGGGTGAAGGTGCCTTCTACGGGCCTAAAATCGAATTTACTTTACACGATTGTTTGGACCGTGCGTGGCAATGTGGTACTGTGCAGCTCGATTATGCGTTGCCAAACCGTTTAGGTGCGACGTATGTCGCCGAAGATAACAGCCGTCAAACTCCCGTGATGATCCATCGTGCTATTTTAGGCTCTTTGGAACGATTCTTGGGTATCTTGATAGAAGAATATGCAGGTCGTTTCCCAACTTGGTTGGCCCCAATGCAAGTTGTCGTGATGAATATCACCGACAAACAGGCTGATTATGTTGAAGAAGTCGTCAAATTCTTCAAAGAACAAGGTATTCGAGCGTCTTTTGACTTGAGGAATGAGAAAATAGGCTTTAAAATACGCGAGCACACCTTAAGGCGTGTTCCTTATTTGTTGGTCGTTGGCGATCAAGAAATGGAAAATAAGGAAGTAGCGGTGCGTACACGTGATGGTATTGATTTAGGTAAGATGCGAATCGAAGATTTCGCCGCTAAAATCCATCAACAAATTTCGCTCCGTAGTCTCAAATTGTTGGAGGAATAGGTCATAAAGATCAAAAAAACAGCAGGGCGTCAGCCGGCCCCTAATAGAATCAATGAAGAAATCACAGGCGTACCAGAAGTACGTTTAACAGGCATTGATGGTGAAGCTATTGGTGTGGTAAGCATCAGAGATGCTCAGAATTTGGCAGATGAAGCGGGTGTAGACCTAGTTGAAATTAGTCCAAACGCTGAACCTCCAGTATGTCGCATTATGGACTACGGTAAGTTCCTTTTTGATAAGGCTAAGTCAGCCAAGGAACAAAAGAAGAAGCAAAAGCAGGTTCAGGTTAAGGAAATTAAATTCCGTCCTGGAACTGACGAAAACGACTATCAGGTAAAACTACGCAACCTGATACGTTTTCTGGAAGACGGGGACAAAGCGAAGATTACGCTGCGTTTCCGAGGTCGCGAAATGGCCCACCAAAATCTTGGTATGGATCTACTGAACCGTATTAAGACTGATTTGGATGAGTATGCGGTTGTTGAATCTTTCCCGAAAATGGAAGGTCGACAAGCCATCATGGTGCTAGCGCCTAAAAAGAAATAAGTAGGGCAACCCGAAAGTAGCAAAGGTCTATGGCCTTTGCTCGCCTTGCTTTTTATTTAACATCCCAATGCGGAGTTTTAGTAATGCCTAAAATGAAAACCGACAGAGGTGTAGCGAAACGTTTTAAGAAAACCGCCAATGGTTTCAAGCGTAAGCAAGCACATTTACGTCACATTTTGACCAAGAAGAGCACTAAGCGTAAGCGTCACTTACGTGCCAAATGTTTAGTTGCTAAGTGTGATGTTCCAGCAATCGCGCGTCAATTACCTTACGCTTAATTTAGGAGATTAGAAAATGCCAAGAGTTAAGCGTGGTGTAACCGCTCGTGCTCGTCACAAGAAAGTTTTAAAATTAGCTAAAGGTTATTATGGCGCTCGTAGCCGTACTTACCGCGTTGCTGTGCAAGCAGTAACTAAAGCTGGTCAATATGCTTACCGTGACCGTCGTCAGAAAAAACGTCAATTCCGTCAACTGTGGATTGCGCGTATCAATGCTGCGGCTCGTCAAAATGGTCTGTCTTACAGCCGTTTCATCAACGGTCTGAAAAAGGCGTCTATCGAAATCGATCGTAAGATTTTGGCTGACATCGCTGTATTCGATAAAGTTGTATTCGCAACTTTAGTTGAAAAAGCAAAAGAAGCGTTAAACTAAGAAATTAGTTTGCCGCTGTAGAGAAGGGACCATTTGGTCCCTTTTTTTGTGCGCCATTTTGGTGTTTCAATCAGTTGCTAATCGTAACGTTTTAAAAGGCTGGAGAGTAGGGCGCCAGCTGGCATCACCGGGTGATCTCTAATGGACACATTTCAGCCAAAAAAATAGCAGGCTAAGCCTGCTATTCGTTGAAACACTTACTCTTGTTACTTTTTAGCGTCTAAGTAACGCTCTGCATCGAGTGCGGCCATACAGCCCGTGCCCGCAGAAGTAATGGCTTGACGATAATGTTGGTCCATCACATCACCGGCGGCAAACACCCCTTCAATGCTCGTTTGAGTCGCATTGCCCTGCAGACCACTTTGTACCTTTAAGTAACCATGATTCATCTCTAATTGGCCTTCAAAGATACTGGTATTTGGGCTGTGGCCAATGGCAACGAACACACCCGCAACAGCTAAATCAGTGATAGCGCCATCTTGAGTGCTCTTCATCTTTAGGCCAGTGACACCCATTGCATCGCCAACCACTTCATCCATAGTTTGATTGAGGTGGAGGATAATATTGCCATTAGCGACTTTATCCATTAAGCGATCGATGAGTATTTTTTCAGAGCGGAAGGTGTCACGGCGGTGAATTAAATGCACTTCAGCGGCAATATTGCTTAAGTACAGTGCTTCTTCGACAGCCGTATTACCACCACCGATCACCGCTACTTTTTGGTTGCGATAGAAGAAACCATCACAGGTGGCACAGGCTGATACGCCGCGGCCCTTGAATGCTTCTTCTGAGTCTAATCCTAAGTAGCGGGCAGATGCGCCAGTCGCGATGATCAGTGCATCACAGCTGTACTCGCCATTGTCGCCTTTCAAGCGGAAAGGACGCTCGGTTAAGGTGACTTCGTTAATGTGATCGAACAAAATTTCAGTATCAAATTTTTCCGCATGCTTTTGCATACGTTCCATCAAGGCAGGACCGGTTAAGTCGTCGGCGTCACCTGGCCAGTTTTCAACTTCAGTCGTCGTGGTTAATTGACCACCTTGCTGCATACCTGTGATCATCACGGGTTTTAAATTGGCGCGCGCCGCATAAACGGCTGCCGTGTATCCCGCTGGGCCAGAGCCCAAAATCAATAAGTTACTGTGTCTGACTTGGCTCATTTTTATCTCCGTGCCTTTAGCAAATTGCAAGGATTGTAGGGAATTTACCTGTAGGGGTAAAGCGCTGTTTGGCGATTCTTTTAGATTAAGCTAATCGAGTGGTCGCGGTATTGTCAGTATAAGTTTACCCATAGGGGTAAGAGGAGCTTGTACTAAGAACTACTTCACCAAGATGCAAAAAAAATCGGCCCCAAGATTGTTGGGGCCGATGAATGAACTTTACTCAATATTGATGTTTATTGCGCTCAATATCTGCTGTGCATTATACCAATAAGCTTGTTGGCGCTGTGTACTCAAGGCTTAATGCATGGGCCACTTCTTTACATACCACTTTACCATGCATGACGTTTAAACCGTTCAGCAGGTGTTTATCCTGTAACAGTGCTTCTTTATAGCCTAAGTTAGCTAATTTGAGAATGTAGGGGAGCGTTGCATTGTTAAGTGCAAAAGTTGAAGTGCGGGCAACAGCACCAGGCATATTCGCCACACAGTAATGCACAACATCATCAACGATATAAGTTGGATCTTGGTGGGTAGTGGCATGGGAAGTTTCAACGCAACCACCTTGGTCGATTGCGACGTCAACAATAGCACTACCTGGCTTCATGCGGGAAATCATGCTGCGAGTCACCAATTTTGGTGCTGCGGCACCTGGGATTAATACGCCACCGATCACAAGATCAGCTTCAAGTACATGGCGTTCAATCGCATCGGCAGTTGAGTAAATGGCTTTAACAGCAGAGCCAAACTGCACATTTAAGCGACGCAGTGCATCGATACTGCGATCGAGCACAACCACATCTGCGCCCATGCCAACTGCCATTTGAGCCGCGTTGGTTCCTACCATACCGCCACCGATGATAACGACTTTGGCTGGTTCAACGCCGGGGACGCCACCCAATAACATGCCACGGCCACCGGAAGACTTCTCTAATGCCATAGCGCCGGCTTGGATTGACATGCGGCCAGCAACTTCTGACATAGGAGCGAGTAGGGGAAGGCCACCACGGTCATCGGTGACGGTTTCATAGGCGATACAAACAGCGCCACTTTTAACTAAATCTTCAGTTTGCGGTAAATCCGGCGCTAAATGCAGATAAGTGAATAAAATCTGATCGTGACGTAACATAGCGCGTTCAACTGCTTGAGGCTCTTTTACCTTTACAATCATCTCTGCTTTAGCGAAAACTTCAGCAGCAGTAGCTAAAATAGCGGCGCCAGCATCAATATAGTCCTGATCTGAAAAACCAATTCCCGTGCCGGCATTTGTTTCAACAAATACTTCGTGACCTTTTATCGCTAACTCACGAACACTTGAAGGAACCATACCGACACGATACTCGTGGTTTTTAATTTCCTTGGGAACACCAATAATCATCTTTGAGCCTCAATTGCCTGATAACCCACTTTTAATGGGCATAATTGTTATTTTATCGTGACCTGAACGTGATTAATTCAGGGATATCTAGTATAGTATCGGCGACGCAGTTTATGCTGCTGAACTTTGGACATACGTAGAATAAAATGTTGTTTTAGTGATAAAGCAAGGTTAAATAAATGGCATATAATAAAAAGAGTCCTGTAAAAGACTTGGATCGCATCGATCGCAACATTCTTAATGAATTACAAATTGATGGCCGCATTTCTAATGTGGAATTATCAAAGAGAGTTGGATTAAGTCCAACTCCGTGTTTAGAAAGAGTGAAACGACTCGAAAAGCAAGGATATATCAACGGCTATACCGCGCTGGTTAATCCCCATTTCCTGGGTGCATCCCTACTGGTATTCGTGGAAATCACCTTAAGCCGTGATACGCCCGAAGTGTTTGATAAGTTTAATCGCGCGGTGCAATTATTGGATGACATTCAAGAATGTCACCTCGTTTCGGGCGACTTTGATTACTTATTAAAAACGCGTGTTTCTGATATGTCGGCGTATCGCCGCCTATTAGGTGAGACATTGCTAAAATTACCTTCCGTTTCAGATACTCGTACATACGTTGTGATGGAAGAAGTAAAACACACCAGTCGTGTAGCAATAAATCATCTACTCTCAGATATCTAAGTTCCCCTGATTGTTTGGTTTTACCATAAGGGGCCAAGGCCCCTTATTTATTGATACTCTCTTGTCAATGCACACTCAAATATTCAACCTTGCAACGCCCTTAAGCCTGCCAACTTAGGGGCATTTTTTTAGGCGGATTGTGTATAGGTTATAGGCAGAAAGTCCCAGTGCTCTAATTGGTTAAGGCTAAATATGTTCCTTTATGTTGAGGAACGGTTATTTTTTGTCTCCCGCGGACAAATCTCGGGAGAAAAACAGGCTAATGTGCTCCACATTTAGTGGGATTCTGGTATCGTAAGCCAACCTGTTTTCATTTTTTATGGATTATGTCGTTTGTCTCAAGGAAATAGTGTACGCACGCTCACAGGGCTGCAACGTCTACTCGAAGGTGGACTGATTATATGTTGTGTTCTCGCCACTTATATTCTTCTCGCGCTGACCAGTTTTAGCCCATCTGATCCGGGGTGGAGTCAGTCGCATTTTCAGGGTGAGATCAGAAACTGGACCGGTGCTGTTGGTGCTTGGATTGCCGACATACTGTTATATTTTTTCGGTGTTACCGCTTATATCATGCCAATTATTGTGGCATCGACGGGTTGGCTGTTGTTTAAACGCGCCCACGATTTGCTCGAAATTGATTATTTTTCAGTCGCATTGCGTATTATAGGTTTCTTACTACTTATCCTTGGCGTTTCCGCTTTAGCGAGCATGAATGCCAATAATATCTATGAGTTTTCTGCCGGTGGTGTTGCGGGGGACGTCATAGGCCAAGCCATGCTGCCGTATTTTAATAAACTCGGTACAACTTTGTTATTGTTGTGTTTTTTAGGCTCAGGCTTTACCTTGCTGACGGGGATTAGCTGGTTGACTGTGGTTGAAAAAGTTGGTTTTGCCTCTATTTGGTTATATAACCAACTCAAGCGCCTGCCACAGGCCATGAAACGTGAACATGAGACCGAAGATACCCGTGGTTTTATGTCGGTTGTTGAGAAGTTTAAACAGCGCCGTGATTCCCAACATGTCATCGATACATCCCGAGTGCATGAACGTGCGCCTGCCAAGGTAATTGTGACCAAAAAAGTCGATGCGATAACCTCTGAGGACACCAAGGCTCAGGAACCTGCGCAGAAAAAACGCTCGCCACTGGCTAAAATTCTGAGTTTAAGCAGTGCAAAAAACACCATCAATCAACGCGTTGAACCGCAAATTGATAAGCAGGAAGCCATTGCCGAACATGGTCATTTTGAAGCGCCTCCTTGGGTAGCAAAACCCCGTCATGTTGACGAGGTCGAGTTTGATGCAGGCTTCCACGCCTTTGACGCTGAAGAAGATGAACCCGTGTTTGGCCGCGAGGCATTTATTGATGACGATGAGGATGACACTTTAGATTTTGGCGATGAGGATGTTATCGATTTTGATACCAAAGCATCGACGGGAGCCGTTACAGCCCAACGCAGGAAGCCAGATCAAAAGGCAAAAATTGTCGATGGTATCGTGGTTCTGCCCGGGCAAGAAGATAAGCCGATGCCAGCTAAACCTATGGACCCATTACCTAGTATTAGCCTGCTGGATGTGCCCGATCGTAAAAAGAATCCTATAAGCCCTGAGGAGCTTGAACAAGTTGCCCGCTTAGTGGAAGTTAAATTGGCGGACTTTAATATTGTTGCCAATGTGGTCGGTGTGTACCCAGGGCCTGTGATCACTCGCTTTGAGTTAGAGTTAGCTCCAGGCGTAAAAGCATCTAAAATTTCTAATTTATCCAAGGATTTAGCCCGCTCATTACTGGCAGAAAGTGTGCGCGTAGTTGAGGTTATTCCAGGGAAGGCCTATGTGGGGCTAGAGCTACCCAATAAATTCCGTGAAACTGTATTTATGCGGGATGTGCTCGATTGCACGGCGTTCACTGAGAGTAAGTCGAATCTCACTATGGTGCTTGGTCAAGATATTGCGGGCAATCCCGTTGTGGTTGACTTAGGCAAGATGCCGCATTTATTAGTGGCTGGTACCACAGGCTCAGGTAAGTCTGTGGGGGTGAACGTAATGATCACAAGCTTGCTTTACAAGTCTGGCCCCGAAGATGTGCGCTTTATCATGATCGACCCCAAAATGTTGGAACTGTCTGTATATGAAGGCATTCCGCATTTATTGTGTGAGGTCGTGACCGATATGAAAGAAGCCGCCAATGCACTGCGTTGGTGTGTGGGCGAAATGGAGCGTCGCTATAAACTCATGTCAATGATGGGTGTGCGCAATATTAAAGGTTATAACGCGAAAATTGCCGAGGCGAAAGCCAATGGCGAAGTGATTTTAGATCCTATGTGGAAGTCATCGGACAGCATGGAACCCGAAGCGCCTGCATTAGATAAGCTGCCTTCGATTGTCGTCGTGGTCGACGAATTTGCCGATATGATGATGATTGTCGGTAAGAAAGTTGAAGAGCTGATTGCCCGTATCGCCCAAAAGGCTCGTGCGGCTGGGATCCATTTAATTTTAGCGACCCAGCGACCATCGGTGGATGTGATAACGGGATTGATCAAGGCAAACATCCCGACGCGTATGGCATTCCAAGTGTCATCGCGTATCGATTCGCGCACCATTTTAGATCAACAGGGCGCAGAAACCCTGCTCGGTATGGGAGATATGTTATTCCTCCCCCCTGGCACAGCAGTGCCAAACCGGGTCCATGGCGCCTTTATTGACGATCATGAAGTTCACCGTGTGGTGGCCGACTGGTGTGCTCGCGGTAAGCCCCAGTATATTGATGAAATTCTTAATGGTGTCAGTGAAGGCGAGCAAGTGTTGTTGCCAGGCGAGACGGCGGAATCCGATGAAGAGTACGACCCTTTGTATGATGAAGCGGTTGCCTTTGTCACCGAAACGCGCCGCGGCTCGATTTCCAGTGTGCAGCGCAAATTTAAGATTGGTTATAACCGCGCCGCACGCATTATTGAGCAGATGGAAATGCAGGGCGTAGTATCGGCCCAGGGGCACAATGGTAACCGTGAGGTATTAGCGCCTCCGCCACCGAAACATTTTTAAGCATAAACTAAACGCCTAGTAATAAGCGATAATGCATTATTTTATAACACTTTTAAGCAGTAAGGATTAGCATGAAAAATCTGTTGTGCGCTGTGATGTTAACTTCGCCATACTTCATTAGCGCCACTGTATTTGCTGATGATGCACAACTATTGAGGGATACGCTCGTCAGTACCGCCTCCCTTAAGGCGGATTTTAAACAGACAGTGACGGATGTGAACCAAAAAGTGATCCAGACCGGTTCTGGTGTATTTGCGTTAGCACACCCCAATCAGTTTTATTGGCATTTAACCGCGCCCGATGAATCTCAAATAGTCGCAGATGGTAAAGATTTATGGATCTACAATCCATTTGCCGAAGAAGTGGTCATCATGGATTTTGCCGAGGCGATTAATGCCTCTCCCATTGCGCTATTAGTGCACCGTGACGATGCCACTTGGTCACAGTACTCAGTCACGAAAAAACAAGACTGTTATGGGATAAAACCTAAGGCTATCGATGCGGGCATAGTGACAGTCAATGTGTGTTTTAAAGATTCGCAGTTGGCTAAATTCAATGTGCTTGATGATAAAGGTAATTTGAGCCAATTTGATTTGAGCCATCAACAAGCTATCAGCACGGACGACAAGTCTTTGTTTAAGTTTGTGTTGCCCGAAAATGTCGATGTTGACGATCAACGTCGTCAAACAACTCACTAGGCCAGAGCGTGAGCAGTTTATCCTTTGACTTCACCCCCGACTTTCGTCCGCTAGCCGCGCGCATGCGGCCAAGGACGATCGCTGAGTATATAGGCCAAGCCCATTTATTAGGTGAAGGCCAACCGCTACGCAAAGCATTGGAAGCGGGCCGCGCCCATTCGATGATGTTATGGGGACCTCCGGGCACAGGTAAAACGACTTTAGCCGAACTCATCGCCCATTATTCAAATGCCCATGTTGAACGCATCTCAGCGGTCACCTCGGGCGTTAAAGATATTCGCGCGGCGATAGAGCTGGCCAAAGCGGTGGCTCAGTCCCGGGGGCAACGCACCTTATTGTTTGTCGATGAGGTGCATCGCTTTAATAAGAGTCAGCAAGACGCTTTTTTGCCCTTTATTGAAGATGGCACGGTTATTTTTATCGGCGCGACCACTGAAAACCCGTCCTTTGAAATCAACAATGCCTTACTCTCGCGGGCAAGGGTCTATCTTATCAAGCGCTTAAGCCATGATGAGATAGCCCATATTATCACTCAAGCCTTAAACGATAACGAGCGTGGTCTAGGCCTACGACAATTTGTCATGCCGACCGATGTGCTCACCACACTGGCACAACTCTGTGATGGTGATGCCCGTAAAGCCTTAAATCTTATCGAGTTGATGAGCGATATGCTCGCCGATGGTGGCACCTTTACTACAGAGATGTTGATTCAAGTGGCGGGGCACCAAGTTGCCGGATTCGATAAAAATGGCGATCAATTTTACGATTTAATCTCCGCCGTCCATAAATCAATCCGCGGCTCTGCACCTGATGCGGCGCTGTACTGGTTTTGTCGAATATTGGAAGGCGGTGGCGATCCGCTGTACGTGGCAAGGCGCTTACTGGCGATTGCCTCGGAAGATGTGGGCAATGCCGATCCCGCGGCCATGACCATAGCACTCAATGCCTGGGACTGTTTTCACCGTGTTGGCCCAGCAGAGGGCGAGCGAGCAATAGCTCAAGCCATTGTTTACCTTGCGAGCGCGCCTAAGAGTAACGCTGTCTATACCGCGTTTAAGGCGGCGCGTGAGTTGGCTCGCGATACTGGGCAAGTTGAAGTACCGCACCATTTACGCAATGCACCGACTCAGTTAATGAAAGATATCGGCATGGGGGCAGGGTATCGCTATGCCCACGATGAACCCAATGCCTATGCCAGCGGTGAGAATTATTTCCCTGAATCCCTGCAAGCGACGCAGTTTTACTTTCCGACAGAGCGGGGATTTGAGAAACGAATTAAAGAGAAGTTGGCGCAATTAGCCCAATTAGATCAAGCGAGTGAGATCAAAAGATATGACTAATCTCTTACTCGTCGCCCTCGGTGGTTCAATTGGTGCAGTTTTTCGCTATCTTATTTCAATATTCATGATCCAAGTATTTGGCAGCAGTTTTCCTTTTGGTACACTGTTGGTCAATGTTATTGGTTCATTTTTTATGGGCGTTATTTACGCACTGGGGCAAATGAGTCATATCAGCCCCGAATTTAAAGCCTTGATCGGCGTTGGCCTATTGGGTGCTTTGACAACGTTTTCGACTTTCTCTAATGAAACCTTATTGTTACTGCAAGAAGGGGATTGGCTGAAGGCGATTTTGAATGTGGTGCTGAACCTAAGTTTATGTTTATTTTTGGTTTATTTAGGTCAGCAACTGGTGTTTTCTCGCATTTAACTATTAAGAATATATCACATGTTAGATCCTAAATTTTTGCGCAACGAATTAGCAGTTACCGCAGAGCGATTAGCCACCCGTGGCTTTATTTTGGATGTCGCTCATCTGACTCAATTAGAAGAAAAGCGTAAGTCGCTGCAAGTGGCGACCGAAGAGTTGCAGGCCTCGCGTAATGCCATCTCCAAGTCCATTGGCCAAGCTAAAGCCCGTGGCGAAGATGTGGACGCTATCATGGCGCAAGTAGGGGATTTAGGTTCACAGCTTGATGCCAAAAAGACTGAACTGGCCGCCGTGCTTGAAGAAGTCAATGCCATTGCCATGTCTATGCCTAACTTGCCAGACGAGTCAGCGCCAATTGGTGCCGATGAAACGGAAAACGTTGAAGTTCGCCGCTGGGGCACGCCACGCACTTTTGATTTCCCCATTAAAGATCATATCGATTTAGGCGAAGGCTTAAACGGGTTAGATTTTAAAAATGCCGTTAAAATCACTGGCTCACGTTTTATCGTGATGAAAGGCCAGATAGCACGCTTAAATCGGGCTCTTGGCCAATTTATGCTGGACTTGCATACTACAGAGCACGGCTACACTGAAGCCTATGTGCCCTTATTGGTTAACGAAGCCAGCTTACTGGGTACAGGCCAATTACCTAAGTTTGGTGAGGATTTATTCCACACTAAACCTGCGACCGAAGAAGGCCAAGGCTTAAGTTTGATCCCAACGGCCGAAGTCCCACTCACTAACTTAGTGCGTGACAGCATTGTTGATGAAGACGAGTTACCAATTAAGTTAACCGCGCATACCGCCTGTTTCCGTAGTGAAGCCGGCTCCTACGGTAAGGACACCCGTGGCCTTATTCGTCAGCATCAATTCGATAAAGTTGAGTTAGTGCAACTGGTTAAGCCTGAAGATTCAATGGCGGCCCTCGAAGTGTTGACTGGTCATGCCGAAACAGTACTGC
The DNA here is from genome assembly GCF_024197625.1 of Shewanella sp. KJ2020. Lineage (NCBI taxonomy): Bacteria > Pseudomonadati > Pseudomonadota > Gammaproteobacteria > Alteromonadales > Shewanellaceae > Shewanella > Shewanella sp. KJ2020. The sequence continues at coordinate 19,143 of NZ_JAKUKD010000005.1, forward strand.
AACGTTTAGGATTACCGTACCGTACCGTGGTGTTATGTACCGGCGATATGGGTTTTGGCTCAAGCAAAACCTACGATATCGAAGTCTGGTTACCAGGACAAAACACCTACCGTGAGATTTCTTCATGTTCGAATATGAAGGATTTCCAAGCCCGTCGTATGCAGGCGCGTTACCGCGTGAAAGCAGACAATAAGCCAGCGTTACTACACACCTTAAACGGCTCTGGCTTAGCGGTTGGACGTACCTTAGTGGCTATTTTGGAAAACTATCAAAATGCCGATGGCAGCATCACAGTACCAGAAGCATTACGTCCTTATATGGGCGGTTTAACACAAATCGGTTAATGGAATACTGCGCAAACCGTTATGGATAAAGGTCAACGTTATCTTCGTTGGCTTTCCTATACCGCCGTCATTGCCGTATTTGGTGCGGTCATGTTGGCGACACTAGGCAAAGCCGTCTGGGTTGTGTTAGAAAACATGAATTAATACGACCCATGTTGTGCAATAAAAAGGCATGTTCCCGAAGGAACATGCCTTTTATTTTAAACCCTACTTTTTAGCTTACTCACGTACAAAATATAAGATTAAGCCATTAAGATTAAGCCATTACGATTAAATGCATTTAGCTGGCTTTGGTAAGCCTGCAATCTTAGTTGCTTGTTTCGCAGGACCAATAGGGAATAGGGTGTAAAGATACTTAGAGTTGCCCTTATCTGGCCCCAGTGCTTGGCCTATGGCCTTTACGAGCACACGAATTGCTGGGCTGGTTTTGTACTCCAGATAAAAATCCCTCACAAAATGGATCACTTCCCAGTGGGCTGGGGTGAGTTCAATTTGTTCCTCTTGGGCTAAAAGTGGCGCCAGATCTGGGTGCCAATCCGTGATATTTTTTAAATATCCCTGATGGTCGCGTTCAATATCGACACCATTAAATTGCAGCGGATTTACCACGTTATCACCTTATCATGCACTAGTGTTTGAGCGACAAACTCGTTGTAATCAATCTGACAGACATTCGCCAATCGCTCCGTTAAGCCGCGAGCAATCACATCATCCTTTAACACCATAAGTTTGAATGGTGATAATGCCATCGCCCATTGGCGTAGCAGTAGCGCATTAACACCATCGCTAGAGAGTAGAATAGCATCTTCCTTACAGGCGTAGCGTAGGCAAAGTTTAAGGGCATTATCTCGGTTAGGAGATGTTTGAATATGATGCAAAATCATTAGAATACTAAGACCTCATCGACGGATTTTAAATGGGCTGCAATGGCTTCATCGTTCACTATGGTAACCGGAATAGCGAGTAAACCATGGCTTAAACCAAAATCTGTGAGGGACTGTTTGCAGACCAAAACGGACTCAATATCATAAAGGGGAAGCGCCTTAAATGTGGCCAGATAATCTTTGCCGCCAATCAGTTCAGGTTGTTGATCTTTAAGAAGATGCAGTACACCTTCATCGACAAACACTAGGCTCACTTCTTGCTCAAAACTGGCGCTCAGCAGTGCCAAATCTAATCCTTCACGGCCTTTTGTTGTTCCATGGGGCGCACTTCGGAACAGAATACAGATTTTTTTCATAGGATTTCCGAAGATTAAAAACAGATCAAACGATCAGCAGACTCAACACCCGTCACCAGTTCACCTAGGCCACCCATGATAAATGGTTGCTCGACATTCCAATGACTGAGGCCATTCTCCTGCGCCTCTTGCACGGCAATAATCCCACGGCGCAGGGCGGCGGAGACACAATTTACCAGCGGAACTTGATACTTTGCTGCCAGTATTTTCCATTGCTGCACTACATCATATTCATCGGATGCGGGGAGACTCAACTCAGTGGAGTTATAAACCCCATCTTGGTAAAAAAACACACATACTACTTGATGGCCGCCCGAGAGCGCCGCTTGGGTGAAACGTAGGGCATTCACACTTGCCGATGTGCCATAGGCAGGCCCGTTCACTTGAATAATAAATTTGCTCATCATAAAAAAAATGGCCCTAAAAGTAGGGCCATTCTAGCGTAAGTTTCCCTAAAAGGGGATCAATCATCGTTACCAATGCCCAGCAAATGCAAAATGGCAATAAAGAGGTTTAAAAAGTCCAGATACAGCGCAATGGTGGCACGGATATAATTGGTTTCACCGCCGTTAACGATACGGCTAGTATCAAACAGGATAAACCCCGTCATCAATAGCGCAAGCCCTGCGTTAATAGCCATAAAGGCGACACTGTTGCCTACGAAAATATTAATCACGGCAGCCGCGATCACCACAATCAAGCCTGCAAACAGGAAACCACGCAGGAAAGAGAAATCTTTCTTAGTCGTGACCGCATAGGCTGAGAGTGCAATAAAGATAACCGATGTTAAACCAAGGGCCTGCATAATAAGCTCTGAGCCATTAGTCATGCCAGCGTAATGGTTTAACATATAGCCCAGTGAGGCGCCTTCCATACCGGTAAAGGCAAACACCCAGAAAATCCCCGCCGCCGAATCGGCTTTACGCAGCGTTACAAACAATAGCACTAAGCCACCAATGGATAAGCCGAGCGACATTAATGGACTGATATTGAACTCCATGGCTAAGCCGGCACACAGCGCTGAAAACGCTAAGGTCATGGCTAATAGCAAATAGGTATTTTTAAGAAGTTTATTCACTTCCAGTGTAGAGGCACTCGTTGAGTACAAGGTTTGCTGAGTCATGTTGTTCTCCATTGACACATTTCTAAACTGATCATTTTGATTTTTCACGGTAACTTTAGTTCCGTACAGTTTCCAAAAAAACAAACGATCGCGCTTTATCGATAATACGCGAGTTGCACTATAGGTAAAAGCCTTCAATCTTTGAATAACAAATTGTTAATATTGATTTTTATGTGAATTTTAACTATGTGCATAAAAAGTGAATGTAATGTCCACCCTCTACAGCACGTCCCTCGTGACGGCATCAAGCTAACCATTCCCGGTGAAGCTTTTCAGTATCACCGAGGTAATCCAGCACCCAGGCAAGGGCAGGTGACATTTTATCGGCATTCCAAGCAAGGCAACAAGGGCTTGCTTGTTTTGGATTTTCAAGCCGTTTCTGCACTAAGGCTCCCGCTTTAATAAATACGCTCGCTAAATGAACCGGCATATAACCCAAACCTAAACCTTCACGGAAACAATTGATTGCCCTGATCCAATCTGGCACCACTAATCGGCGTTGATTTTCAAGAAGCCAAGTCATACGTTTGGGAATTTCCCGCGAAGTATCTTCTAAACAAATTGAGGGGAAAGGGCGCAGCTCATCGTCGGTTAGAGGTCGGTCAATATTGGCTAAAGGGTGATTTTTACTCACTAAAAATGCCCATTCAATGTCGCCCATATCTTTATATTGATAGACTCCACCAACAGGAATGGCGGTGGTGGCACCAATGGCAATATCGCTACGACCCGTTGCTAGCGCTTCCCACACTCCGTTGAACACTTCGATACGGATAATCAGCTCAATATCGTGAAAATGCCGATAGAAATCAGCGATCAACACACTTATTCTATCGGCCCGGACGATATTATCTAGTGCAATTGACAGGGTGGGCTGCCAACCGTTTGCAACCCGTTGAGTTCCCCGCTTCATTTCATCCATTTGCGTGAGTAGGTTTCTCGCCTGCTTAACAAAGTGCTCTCCGGCAGGGGTTAAGGTCACGCTTCTATGATGCCGCTCAAACAGGATAACGCCGAGTTCTTCTTCTATTTGCTTGACCGCGTAGCTCACCGCAGAGGGCACTTTATGCAGCCGATTCGCTGCCGCCGTAAAACTCCCAACACGAGCCACAATATCAATGAGTTCTAACGCTTGTTCCGAGAGCATAGCTGATATCCATTCATGTGAAAATTATTGATAACATAAGTCAAAAATAAACGTTTCCAATAAAATTAACAAGTCTTTAGACTGCGGGCCTTCGCTCATTTGACAAAATTATTTTATGAAACCGTCTAGTAACATCTTTGTAAATATAAAGTTCTTTATATTTTTATTCTATTTAGCTTTGCTCAGCATGCTTGGCTTTATCGCCACAGACATGTACTTACCAGCTTTCAAAGCAATTGAAGGCTCATTTGGAAGTACCCAATCACAGGTCGCCATGTCGTTGACTTGTTTTCTCGCGGGTCTTGCCCTTGGACAACTACTATACGGTCCATTAGTGAACAAAATCGGCAAACGTTGGGCACTGATTTTTGGCCTTGTGGTGTTTGCCATTGCCAGCGTATTCATCGCCAATAGCGATTCAATCCTAATGCTTAACATTGCCCGATTCTTCCAAGCCATTGGTGCTTGCAGTGCTGGCGTTATCTGGCAAGCCATTGTTGTTGAACAATATGATGCAGATAAAGCCCAAGGGATATTTAGCAATATCATGCCGCTCGTTGCACTTTCCCCGGCATTAGCGCCCATTCTTGGCGCTTATATTCTCAATGAGTTAGGTTGGCGTGCAATCTTTATCTCTTTGTGTGTTATCGCTTTTTTACTGGTGTTGATGACACTCTATTTTGTCCCCAGCAAAGTACAGCATAAGCACAGCGCGCATCCCTTGGTATCTTATGGGCAAATTCTGAAAAACACCCGCTATTTAGGTAATGTTGTGATCTTTGGCGCTTGTTCAGGTGCGTTTTTTGCCTATTTAACTGTGTGGCCGATAGTGATGGAACTGCATGGCTATCAAGCGACTGAAATAGGGTTAAGTTTTATTCCTCAAACCATTATGTTTATTGTCGGTGGTTATGCCAGTAAGTTGCTGATCAAACGCATTGGCACAAATCAAACATTGAATATTCTCCTGGGTATTTTTGCTGTTTGCGTGTTATCGATAACAGGATTTACCTTAATTTATCCTTCGCAAAGCATTTTCCCGCTGTTGATATCCTTCTCGATTTTAGCCGCAGCTAATGGTGCTATTTACCCGATAGTCGTCAATAATGCATTGCAGCAATTTAGCCAAAATGCGGCTAAGGCTGCGGGGTTACAGAATTTTTTACAGATCACTATTGCATTTGGTGCATCGAGTTTAGTCGCAATATGGGCTAGTTTAGGCGAAGTGGCGATAGGTTGGGGCATACTGGGGTGTGCAATTGTCGTGGTATTGGGCTATATCCTAAAAAGTCAGCAGCAATGGAGCGATTTTGGCTATTACTTTACGGCGCCTGATCCTGCCCGTATTGGTATTGCAACTCATGGGAAGCAAAATCCAACAGATTGAATGTAATACGAACAGTTAACGCATATTTATCAGTTAGTGCTTTACAGTCAGCAAACTTACTTATATTATGCGCATCGTTCGGAGGGGTGGCAGAGTGGTTTAATGCACCGGTCTTGAAAACCGGCGTGGGTTTATAGCCCACCCAGGGTTCAAATCCCTGCTCCTCCGCCATATTCAGTCAAAAAGCCGCTAATTTATTTAGCGGCTTTTTGCATTTTAGCTATTTGAACCCTTGGGTTCCTGATTCGAATAGCAGCTCCCACGCCATATTTTAGGAAAAGCCATCAGCAATGATGGCTTTTTTGTTTACACGGTTTGAACGCTAGACCCCATATAAAAAGCGCTGCTATCACCATTGGCTGAACGCCTGCCAAATCAATCGGATCGCAAGTAGCGTTAGCACCAGATTAAAGGCAATGTGAAAGTGTTTATCTGCAACCCGTTTGAGCATTTTAAACCCAGCCCAAGTACCGATAGTGCCACTTAAGATCATGCATATTAGCAGTGGCCACCAATCATCTAGCGATACGCCCATACCTTCAAATACGACTATTTTAGCACTGTGCTGCAGTGACATGGCCATGACAAAGGTTGCCACAGTACGAAAACGATCGACTTCCAATTGCTTAATAAATGCAGCGACTAGGGGGCCTGTCGCCCCCGCAAATAACGAAATAAAAGTAGTAATAGCGCCAGCAGTCAAGGTTCCTAAGGTGCCAAGTACCATTTTAGGTAGTTTAGGGCCCCAACAGGAATACAGAATAAAAGCAGCAATAGTGAAATACATAACCGATGGTGGCAATGCCACCAATACAAAACTCCCCAATAGCGCACCTAAAATGGCTCCTGGGAAAAATGCTGCTATCAGTCGCCATTCAATATGGCGCCAGCCCAGAACGGCCCGACCACCATTAGAACCTAATTGCACTATACCGTGTAGTGGAATGATCAGTTGTGGTGGCAGCACCTGCGCCATCACCCCTAACAACATGACGCCACCACCAATACCGAAACAGGCCGTAAAAAAAAAGGTAAATGCAGTACTAAGAGTTAACAGAGCAAAAATATCTGCGGGGATAGCATCAAATAAAAACCAAGAAGAGGGCATAGGTCGTATTCGAAAAGTATGAAGGCTTTACAGTAACAAATCGTTTTAGGCTTTCAAAGCTGAGGCTGTTCATAATTCTGTTTCAGGTTAATTTCACCGATCGATATGGTTTTCTAAGCACTCCTCAAAATGGATTGATTTTCCCTGATGGTTCTGAAGTCGATGCCGCTGGATATATTTAGAACGCCCAATGGGGGCGGCCAAGTGGTTCGTTATCGTCCCAACGGCCAAGTTGATCTTACACTGACATTACCCGTCACCAATCCAACCAGTATTCCATAGGTGGGCTAAACATGGACTGGCTCATCATCACCAGCGCAAAGCATTCTTTAAGTGCTGAACAATTATCAAATGAGTCACAGGCAGGCGATGTATTTATTTATCAGTTAGTCGGCATAAACGGACGGCAAAGTCCTTTAATCGAAATGTCCAAGATATTTACTTGAACGCCATCTTTGACAAGCAAATGCCAAATTGGCGAGAGCATCGTAATTTACTCAGTAGTCTGCCATTGGCCTATGAATATTGGCAGTATTGAATAAAGTCACAAAGAACGCGTTGCTACGTGAATAATTGAGGACTATACCAGCCAATACTCAAAAGCATTCACGTAGCGACGCGACACAAAAACTGCATTTTCCATTTTCCATTTTCCATTTACCAGCAAACAGCAAACAGCAAACAGCAGGTAGGATGGTCATACAATTTAGACTAAAAAAGCAAACCTTAATCTTCCGCGAATTCTCATTCTGAGTGGCCAAGAACTACACAACAATAGTGAATAGATAGTTCTATCCATTCTTGATTTAACATAATATACATTGTGCGCAGTTTTGTGTGAGAGTGCTTGATGTTCCACTTGGGGCTTATTCATTGATGCCCTGTAAATGATCTAATGGCTTATTGAGCGCGCTTTCGTGCCTTTCCGTTTGGGTGGTGTGTAAATACTGAGATGTTGTGTCGATACTTTCATGGCCGGCATCCGCTTGTACATGGGATAAGGGTCTGCGGTTGATATTAATATCATGTGTAATGCCGGTGTGACGAATATTATGCGCCGTTAGCTTACGCATTTGCTGCGCATCGTGGATGAATCCATCTGTTTGCGCATTATCGGCGGCAAGATTGATAATGTTTTGAATTTCATCACGAACTTGCCGTATTCCTAAGTTAGCGTTCAATAAGCCAACATCACGTCCACGACCCGCGGCTCTGTGCCTGACAAATAGCGGATGGCGTTCATTTTGGCTTGGGTAATCCGTTAAGCTTAAATAGCGGCGATACGTTACTAATGCGTCGAGTAAGGCTTTAGAAATGGCTACGCTGCGCTTTTTGCCTCCTTTGCTCAAAGGAATGTGAAAACTCCATATGCCGGTTTGATGATTTTGCCTAAATTGCCCCATAACGGGTGAATATCCTGCGCGTGCAGAGACATCCGAAATACGCAGATAGCATGAATAAATTAACGATATTAAAAACAAGCTTCGCTGATGCAGCTCGGGGGATTCTTCAGCTAATGTTGTTACGGTCGTCATTATGTATGACCACTGTAACTCTGTGAATGCTAGGCTATTTTCCTCTTCATCGGTTCGGCTTTGATATCGCCGAGTCAGTGCGAAACGGCTGTGATTGAGCCAAATTTGTGCGGGATTTCGTTCACAATACTCTTCACCCATTAGGTAGGAATAAAAGGACGATAAAATCGCAATTTTGGTTTTTAATGCATTATCACTCAGTCTATACGGCTGAATTTGTCCTAAATATTTCTTCCCGACAAAGGGTTTCCATAATGGATTTGGTATCCGTTCTCCAAGCTGTTGGTCGAATTTGAACTGTGGCACATTAAAGTACCCGATTAACTCCACTGGCGGATTAAGGCAATAATCGACATAACGGCTCATGTCTTTGCGCATCACTTCTGTTGGCGACATAGAGACCACATCAAAGCACCAATGCAGGAATGTGGTGAGTTCACTACGGTAGGCTTTATAGTTGTTTTCACTGTGTTTTTGTTCGAACAACCAATCAGTTGCATGTTCCATCACTAGCCCCGCATCGACAACTTTCGACAGACTAATTTGAGTGATGTACTGGTTAACAATACAATTGCCATCTTGTATGAATTCAACTGAATCAAATAAAGGAATAACGACGGGATGCTGCATAGACAATTTGAATTATAAAGATTTTTTAAATGATAATACTTAAACGCAAATGCCGATAACGTTATTTATCGGCATCAATGTGGATGTGAATTTGGGTGCAATCCATAAAGGTACATTGGCGACAAAACAGGCGCTTTTTGCAACAAATCAAACAGAGTTGCCAGACTTTTTGCTTCGAAACACTGTCAAGGCAACTAAAGTCCGCGGCGCACAAATGACCATCGCGGATCAATTGCGCGAGTTTTAGCTCCGGGATGGATAAATTAATACGTTCGGCCATTGCTCTCTCCTCGTATGATGAAATAACAGCATACACAAATGATAATAGTTATCAACTAAACTGTTTTGATCCTATCTCCCATTTTCTTGATTAATTTTTTCGACTGCTTTAAAAGGCTTGAACTACACTCATAAAGTGCGCTGGATTTCTACTTTACTGAGGTATCGGATGTCGATTGATCTTACAAAGAAAAAACCTCTTTTTTCCGGTCAAAAAAGCCATGAAACGACCGAGGTTGGGATCCCTTGGAAGATACTGGTTGTGGATGATGAACCCGACGTTCACACTGTCACTAAGCTTGCCCTATCCCGTTTCAGGTTAGATGGACGTGCCCTCACCTTCATCAATGCCTACAGTGCCGAGCAAGCAAAAACCTTATTGAGCCAAGAGCAAGATATTGCAATTGCCTTTATTGATGTGGTGATGGAAAGTGATCATGCGGGATTAGAGTTAGTCAAATGGATCCGTGAAGAACTTCGCAACAAGACTATTCGCCTTATCTTACGTACAGGACAACCCGGCCAAGCGCCGGAGGAAGATGTCATCGTTAATTATGATATCAATGATTATAAAGCAAAATCTGAGCTTGATTCCCGTAAATTGATGACCAGTGTTTACTCTTCCCTACGGTCCTATCGCGATATTATGGAAATCGAGCAAGCAAGACGTACCCAGTTTAATCATCGAATGGGGCTTGAGCGCGTACTTGAAGCAACATCGGGGTTATTTGAATTAAGAACCTTACATAAGTTTGCCGATGGACTTCTCACCCAAGTCGCAACACTGCTCAATTTAGACTCAGAAACTTTGCTCTTAACCTGTAATGCGATGGATGCCATCAGTGGCCATATCGACTCGGCGGAAATTGAAATTCTTGCAGGCACAGGACAATTTGCAAACAGTCCCTCAGACAGAATGCTCCCAGAGCATATCGATAAACTCCTACGCAGTGCATTAACTCAAAAGCGCTGCCTCTATGAGGATAATTGTTTTATTGGTTATTTCCCGACTAAGAGTGGATTGATTAATCTGCTTTATATGGATGGCATAGATAAAATCGATGACTTAGATAAAAAACTTGTCGATATCTTTGCGATTAATGTCGGCATTGCCTTTGAGAACTTACTGCTAAATCAGGAGGTTGAAGATACTCAATCTGAGCTTATCCTGCGTCTAGGCGATGTTGTCGAAAGCCGCTCTAAGGAAGCTGCTAACCATGTTAAGCGAATGGCTGAATATTGTTCTCAACTGGCGTTACTTGCGGGATTAAGTGAAAGCGAAGCCGATCTATTACGCCGCGCATCCCCCATGCATGACATAGGAAAAATTGCTATTCCGGATGCGGTATTGCTAAAGCCTGGAAAACTCGATGAGGATGAGTGGAAAGTTATGCGTCAACATCCAATCATAGGGCATCAAATCTTGGCGAACTCCGAGCGCCCTATTTTAAAGGCCGCATCAATTATTGCACTGCAACACCATGAAAAATATGACGGTTCTGGATATCCATCTAACCTTAAGCAAGATCAAATTCATATCTTTGCTCGTATCGTCGCAATCGCCGATGTGTTTGATGCCCTCTCCCATGCCAGATGCTATAAAGCGGCATGGCCATTAGAGGATGTGCTCACTGAGATGCGTAAAGGCGCGGGTAAACACTTTGATCCCGATCTCTTGGAGCTCTTTATTCAAAATATTGATGTCTTTGTTCACGTAAAAGACAATTGGAAGGACCATGATGAGTGCACGTCCATCTTCAAAAATAGTCACTAAAACTCATTGTAGAGTTCTGCAAGGATTTAATGCATCGGAGGCTTTACCACAGAGTTAGGTGTTACTGTCGGCAAGGAAGTCGAACGTGACCGCCTTAGGCTCACCATTAAGGGTAAAACTGACAAATCCTCGCCAGACCATGTATCCACTGCTGCAAGAACCATAAATCATCTGGCCCTCATAGGCCTTTTCATTCAGTTCACGAATATTGACGGGAATAACCCCCATAAACATATCTCTTCCCTCGAGGTGGATCTGCACATCACTGATGGCAGTTGAGGATAATAGCTTCAATATTAATGGTTTTTCGCTTGGTGCATGACTAGGTGAAAGCATGAATTTAAGCTCAACACCTGCCACGCTTTTAATGCATTCACCCCGTGAAAAATCACAAAGTGAGGGATCTTCCACTTTTTTTTCTGCGGTTTGTTGTGTTTTTTCATTGCAAGCACTGAGATTTAGTACTAATGCGGTGATGAACAAAGGGATAACCTGACGGATATGCACAAAAATTAACCTTGTGATGCAATGTGTTAACATTCTATTGTGTAGGTTGATCTAGATCAACTTTCCAGCCCCCTTCTTTGGTATCTTTTTTGACATAGCTCAAGTATCATTGCGAAACCTCATATTTGAGCACAAATGTGCAGGGTAACGCATTGACATGGCTTAACAACCCTAATAGGGAAGCGAGTTTTGTGTCATTTATAACAGGTAAAGCTCGTCTTTACTAAAAGTAAAAGTAATAAGCAGTGGAAGCATTATGATGAACCATTCCCAGCCAACAGGCGCTGATTACAATTACACCATTGTCCGCCAATTTGCCTTAACCACAGTTTTGTGGGGTATTGTTGGTATGTCAGTCGGTGTATTAATTGCGGCTCAGTTAATCTGGCCTCAACTGAACTTTGAAACACCTTGGTTAACGTATAGTCGCCTGCGACCATTACACACCAATGCGGTGATCTTCGCGTTCGGAACATCAGCCCTCTTTGCAACATCCTATTATGTCGTACAACGCACCTGTCAAACCCGACTATTTGCACCTAAGTTAGCCGCATTTACGTTTTGGGGATGGCAAGCCATCATTCTGTCAGCAGCCATCTCTCTGCCAATGGGTTTCATCCAAGGTAAAGAATATGTTGAGTTAGAATGGCCTATCGATATTGCCATCACTATCGTGTGGGTATCCTATGCAATAGTGTTCTTCGGCACTATTATCAAACGAACTACCTCGCATATTTACGTAGCGAACTGGTTCTTTGGTGCATTTATCATCACAGTCGCCGTACTTCACATAGTTAACTCTATGGCAGTACCCGTTAGCCTGTTTAAGTCATACTCTCTGTATAGTGGTGCCGTCGATGCCATGGTGCAATGGTGGTATGGCCATAATGCGGTAGGTTTCTTGTTAACCGCTGGCTTCTTGGGGATGATGTACTACTTCGTACCTAAGCAAGCGGGTCGTCCTGTTTACTCATACCGTCTGTCAATCGTGCACTTCTGGGCACTGATCGCACTGTACATTTGGGCTGGTCCTCACCACTTACATTACACAGCGTTACCTGACTGGACTCAGTCTTTAGGTATGGTAATGTCACTGATCCTATTCGCACCTTCTTGGGGCGGTATGATCAACGGTATCATGACCTTGTCTGGTGCTTGGCATAAGCTGCGTACTGATCCTGTACTGCGTTTCTTGGTTGTTTCACTGTCTTTCTATGGTATGTCTACCTTTGAAGGACCTATGATGGCCATCAAGACAGTTAACGCTTTATCTCATTATACAGATTGGACTGTAGGTCACGTTCACTCCGGCGCGCTAGGCTGGGTGGCAATGGTCTCTATCGGTTCTCTGTATCACTTGATCCCTGTACTGTTCGGCCATGGCCGTATGTATAGCATCAAGTTAGTCAACGTCCATTTCTGGTTAGCGACTATTGGTACTGTGCTTTACATCGTGTCTATGTGGATTTCGGGTGTAATGCAGGGTCTGATGTGGCGCGCAGTTAACGCTGACGGTACTTTGACTTATAGCTTTGTTGAAAGTCTGGAAGCTTCTTATCCTTTCTACTTCGTACGTTTCCTCGGCGGTTGTTTCTTCTTAACCGGTATGCTGATCATGGCATATAACGTGATTCGTACTGTGAAAGCCTCTAAAGATTCATTGCCAGCATTGGCTGAACCAACAGCGGCTTAAGGAGCAAACTCGATGAAATTTAATCATGAGATAGTTGAAAAAAACATCGGTTTGTTAGCGATATTTACCGTTATCGCTATCAGTTTCGGTAGCCTTGTAGAAATCACACCGTTGATTTTCCAAAAGGATACCACTGAACCTGTAGAAGGTTTAAAGCCCTACACTGCCCTGCAGATTGAAGGTCGTGATATCTATGTTCGTGAAGGTTGTTACAACTGCCACAGCCAGATGATCCGTCCTCTGCGTGCTGAAACTGAGCGTTATGGTCATTATTCTGTTGCCGGTGAATCCGTTTGGGATCACCCATTCCAATGGGGTTCTAAGCGTACAGGTCCAGATCTTGCCCGTGTTGGCGGTCGCTACAGCGATAAGTGGCATGAAGTTCACTTAATCGATCCCCGTGCGGTAGTACCTCAATCGAATATGCCCGCCTTCCCTTGGCTTGCCGAAAACAAGTTAGACGGCAAACTGACTGGCGATAAGATGACTATTCTGCGTGACCTGCATAAAGGCGGTTACAAAGGTAATGATCTTTATACCGATGAAGAAATCGCAGGTGCTCAGAAAGCGGTTGAAGGCAAGACAGAAATGGAAGCCTTGATCGCATATCTTCAGTCTTTGGGTCACGCACTCAAATAAGGAGGCAATATATGGATTACGGCACATTACAAGGCATTTTGACCATCATTGTGATGCTGACCTTCGTCGGTATATTTGCTTGGGCATATAGCTCGCGTCGTCAAAAATCCTTTGATGAAGCGGCTAATCTTGTGTTTTCCGATGAGGAAATCGGCAAGAAATCGAAGGACTCAGGAGAGAATAAGTGATGAGTAGCTTCTGGAGTATTTGGATTAGCGTACTCTCGTTAATTGTGATCGCTGGATGTTTTCTATTACTACGTGTGTGTTCAAAAAACACCACGGATGTGAAAGAAGGCGAATCTATGGGTCACAGTTTCGATGGTATTGAAGAACTCAATAACCCACTGCCAAAATGGTGGAGTTATATGTTCTATATCACTATCGTGTTTGGCTTGATCTATCTAGTCTTATTTCCTGGTTTAGGTAACTACAAAGGCCTATTAGGCTGGAGCAGTGCCAACCAAAGCATTGGTACTGAACAAGGTATCAAAGTCGATTCTGCAGCAGCGATTGCGCTAGCAGCGGAAGAAGGCCGTTATGTTCAGTATGACCAAGAAGTAAAACACGCTAACGAAAAATATGGTCCCATCTTCGCGGCTTACTTGGCGACACCACTAGAAGAACTAGTGAAAAACCAAGAAGCGTTAAAAGTGGGTGGCCGTTTGTTCCTGCAAAACTGTGCACAGTGCCATGGCTCTGATGCTCGTGGTAGCAAAGGCTTCCCTAACTTGACCGATGGTGACTGGTTATATGGTGGCGATTTAGCCACGATTAAAACCACTATCATGGGCGGTCGTCATGGCATGATGCCACCTAAAGGTGGTTTGCCAATCGATGACAGCGAGATTGCGGGTTTAGCCGAATACGTTATTAAATTATCTGGTCGTGAGCATGACGAGAAACTCGCAGCTCTTGGTCAAGGTTCATTTATGAAAGGTTGTTTTGCGTGTCACGGTATGGACGCAAAAGGCAATAAACTCATGGGTGCACCTAATTTAACTGACGATGTTTGGTTATATGGCGGTAGCCGTGGCATGGTTGAAGAAACCATTAAACATGGCCGCGCAGGTGTGATGCCAGCGTGGAAGGACGTTCTCGGTGAAGAGAAAGTTCACGTGATCACAGCTTATGTTTATAGCTTGTCAAACAAGTAATTAGATATGAGTAACCCTAAGGCCTCGAAGACTTCGAGGCCTTTTTTTTAAAGTGCTAAAACTGCCTTTTAACGGTAAAATGGCGCAAATTTTTTGAATGGGTATTTAACATGAACGAACAACAAGCCTGGTATAAGCAGTTCTGGCCTTGGTTTTTAATTATTCTTCCCTTATGTGCTGTCGTCGCAAGTTTTACCACACTAAAAATTGCCCTCTCAAACTCAGACTCCTTAGTCGCCGAGGATTACTATAAAGATGGCAAAGCCATCAATATGGACTTAAGTAAAGTGAAGTATGCCAAACAAATAGGCATGCAATTTTCACTCGAGCAGAATCACCATGAAGTGCTGCTGACTCAACACGGTGGACCAGCTTATCAAGCCGCATTGAAAGTCGAATTTTATCACCCAACACTGGCAGACAGAGATCTTAAGCTGACCGTGACCGCCGATGCGAATCATGTCTACCGTATTACCCTGCCCGATGTACTCACAGGTCCATGGGAAGTGCGCTTAGAAGGTTTTGATGGTAAATGGCGTATTCATCAACGTGTTGAATTAAAAGATAATGTCCAGTTGTGGTTGAATTGATTGTAGTTGAATAAGAATGGCTATGACACATCCAAGTTGTTTCCACTGTAATGAGCCCGTACTCACGGGCACACAGTTTGTGACTCGCATTAATGATCGTGATGAACTGATGTGTTGCCCGGGTTGTCAGGCGGTTTCCCAAGCCATTGTGGATGCGGGATTACTCAGTTACTACAAATTTCGCACCGAACCTGGCAGTAAACAAACCGCCCTTGTCCCCGTAGCCTTAACGCAATTTAGTGCCTATGACTTGCCCGAAGTGCAGCAAGACTTCGTGCATTCAGTGGACAATATCGAGTCGGTGTCACTCTCCATCGATGGCATTACCTGCGCTGCCTGTGCTTGGCTGATTGAGCATAAAGTAAAACAGCTCGCGGGTGTGAGCCAAGTGCTCGTTAACTCCACCACCCAAAGGGCGATGATCAGTTGGGATAAACGCGCGGTAAAACTGAGCGATATTCTCGGGCAAATTAGTCGCATCGGCTATCAAGCCGCGCCCTATCAAGTGGATGAGCAGGAACGAAGCAGCAAACAAAATAGTCGTAAATTTTTGCTGCGCTTAGGCTTAGCTGGCTTTGCGACCATGCAGGTGATGATGTTCGCCCTCGCCCTCTATACCGGCTATTTTACCGATCTTGACGTGCAATATCGGGACTATTTCCGTTGGGTGAGCATGATTTTCGCCACACCTGTGGTGCTCTATTCGGCGCAGCCCTTCTATTTTAGCGCCATTCGCACCTTGCTCAGCGGTAAACTCAATATGGATGTGTCTGTCTCCATCGCGATTGGTGGTGCCTACACTGCAAGTTGTTTTGCTACCGTCAATGGCACAGGCGAAGTGTATTTTGAATCTGTGTCCATGTTTACTTTCTTCTTGTTACTTGGGCGGTATTTCGAGCAAAAGGCTAGACAAAAAGCCTCGGTTAGCTCCAGTAATTTGCATAAGTTGGTGCCACTCACTGCGCACTTAGTCACTGAAAATGCTCAAGAAGAAGTTCCCGCCAAAAAGTTACGTCTCGATGATGTGATCCTTGTGAAACCAGGTGAAATGGTTGCGGCCGATGGTGTCGTGATTGAAGGCCATACTAGCATCAATGAAGCCATGCTCACTGGCGAGCAAATGCCGATAGAAAAGCCTGTTACTAGCCAAGTTTACGCAGGCACCATCAACGTCGAACAACCCATCAAAGTCAAAGTTACTGCACTGGGGCAAGATCAACTGGTGGCCGAAATTATTCGCCTGCAGGAGCTCGCCTCCAATACAAAACCTGCGATTGCGCTATTAGCCGATAAATTATCCCGCTATTTCTCGGGGACTATTCTGACTATTGCGACCATCACCTATTTGGTTTGGCTGCAGATTTCCCCCGAGGATGCCTTTTGGGTCACACTGTCGGTATTAGTGGCGACCTGCCCCTGCGCCCTAGCGCTAGCAACCCCAACGGCTGTGACCTGCGCCACCGCCATTTTTACCCGCCTTGGGATCATTACCCGTAAGGCCGGGGTATTTGAAAAACTGCCGCAGATTAAACATGTGGTCTTTGATAAAACCGGCACCCTTACCTGTGGTACTCTCTCTTTAGGCCAGATAGCCTGCTATGGTGATATAGCACAGGATAAAGCACTCGCGATTGCCGCAGCACTTGAAAGTGGCTCCCGCCATCCCATTGCCAATGCGTTTGCTCCCTATGCGGATAGTCGTCTTGTTGCCGAGCAAGTTCACCACGAAGTGGGTTTTGGGATCAAAGGTATAATAGAGGGTGTTGAGTATCGAATTGGCAATGCCCATTTTACCGGGGCAAAAGTAGATAACAGTTTGACCCTACAGCAAATTTGGCTAGCCCGTTTAAATGGTGAATTACCCGAGCTGATAGCCTGCTTCGATATTCAAGACAATATTCGCGTAGACAGCAAAGTGACAGTGGAGACCTTAAAACAACAGGGTTGCCTTGTCAGTATCGCCAGCGGCGATAGCTCGATGCACGTGCACCAACTGGCCAAAGAGTTAGGCATTGAGGATGTGCATAGCGGTTTAACCCCGGCCGATAAGCTCGCTTTAGTTACCGAGTTACAAAAATCGACCCAAGTAGCCATGTTTGGTGATGGTATTAATGATGCGCCAGTATTGGCGGGGGCCGATTTGTCGGTCGCCATGGGCAGCGGTAGCGCTATCGCCAAAAACAGTGCCGACTTGATCCTACTTGGGGATCATCTGTCGCGCTTCACCCAAGCCGTGGCGGTCGCTAAACTGACAACGCAGATTATCAGGCAAAATTTAGCCTGGGCGCTGGGTTATAACGCCCTGATCTTGCCGTTAGCCGTCACTGGCCATGTTGCACCTTATATTGCCGCAATTGGCATGTCGGCGAGTTCTTTGATCGTGGTTGGTAATAGCCTGAGATTATTGCGGGTTAAAGTGTAAACATCATTAAAAGTTTAACCAGAATAGTAAGAGGTCATTATGGAAATTATTTATGTGCTTATCCCCATTGCCATGATCTTTGTCGCCATCGCGGTAATGGTATTTTTTTGGGCGGTGAAATCAGAACAATTTGACGATCTTGACCGTCAAAGTGTTTCCATTCTGTTTGATGAAAACACCGATAAACCCGGCCAAACACCGACACCCGTGACTCAGACTGCAGCCCAGCATGATGAAATGGCGGCGCAGCAAGCGATAAAAAATCAGCAAAAAGGCATGCCTTTGTGATTGAGTACAATGTCACTGGCGCATTTCTTGTTGGTTTGATGGGCGCGGCCCATTGCTTTGGTATGTGTGGCGGTTTAGTTGGCGCTTTTTCAGCCCAAATCCCTCATCCAAAAACAGGTGATCTGCTGGCCCATCAGCTCAAGTATTTACTGAGTTACAACCTTGGGCGAATTTTGAGTTACACCTTAGCGGGTGGTTTGGTAGGCGCATCCTCGGCAGGTCTGGGTCACTTATTTCAACTGGATATCTACCTCATTGTCCTGCGTATCATTGCCGGATTAATGATGATCGCAACTGGACTCTATATCGCTAAAATTTGGGTTGGAATAGTGCAAATTGAGCGCGTCGGTCAATGGTTATGGCACTATTTAAAACCCCTAGCTCAGCGCCTTGTTCCTATTAAAAATCCACATCAAGCGGTTATGGCCGGTTTTATATGGGGCTGGCTCCCTTGCGGCCTCGTCTATAGCACCCTGACTTGGTCAGTGGCTTCTGGCTCTGCAATTCAAGGCGCGCTCATCATGCTTGCTTTTGGTTTGGGCACCTTACCCGCGCTATTGAGTGCTGGCGTGGCGGCAAAACGGCTTGCCAACTGGGTGCAAAAGAAAACAGTTAGACTATTGAGTGGCTTACTTTTAATCGCCTTCGGTGGGCAAACTTTATATATCGCACTGGCGCAGCTAAACTAGCCCAAGTGAGTGAATTGGTTTAACATGGCAACAGTAGCTTAACTTGAGAACCGACATGACAATCGAACAGAATAAAAATCGTCGCCCCGCTGCTAGCGGATGCACAATCCATTGTCACGACTGCAGTATGGGTACCCTTTGCATTCCTTTTACCCTTAATGCCAATGAACTCGATCAACTCGATGATATTATTGAGCGCAAAAAACCTATCCAAAAAGGTGAACAAATTTTTAAATCAGGCGATCCCTTAAAATCCCTGTTTGCGATCCGCTCTGGCACCATCAAGAGTTATACCATTACCGAACAAGGTGATGAGCAGATAACTGGTTTTCATTTAGCGGGTGATGTCATTGGTTTCGACGGTATTCACGCGCAGTTGCATCAAAGTTTTGCCCAAGCGCTCGAAACCTCCATGGTATGTGAAATCCCCTTTAATATTCTCGATGAACTCTCGGGCACTATGCCTAAGCTGCGCCAACAAATTATGCGCCTAATGAGCAATGAAATTATGAGCGATCAAGAAATGATCCTCTTGCTCAGTAAAAAAAATGCCGAGGAACGCCTCGCCGCATTTATTAGCAATCTTGCGAATCGTTTTGGCAACCGTGGTTTTTCACCCAAAGAATTCCGTTTAACTATGACTCGCGGTGATATAGGTAACTACCTTGGACTTACCGTTGAAACCATCAGCCGCCTACTCGGCCGTTTCCAAAAATCAGGCTTAATTGAAGTGAAAGGCAAATACATCACTATAGTCGATCACCAAGAGCTAAACTTATTAGCCGGGAACGCCAGAATCGCGAGATAACTCACGCAGAGAATCGCCCCCCTTAATGGTGTTAAACCCAAACGTTGCGGCAAAACATTTGTGGGTTAATATTTATACTGCTTGAATGTTAGAGACTGTTTTTTAAATGACTTTTGATCTAGAACAATACAGCTAACTGCCAAAGGCTCATGATAAAGATGAGCCTATGACTAAAGGAACATGCTATGAAGGATTATCAAAAAATACTGGTTGTCGTTGACCCCACGACTGAAAATCAGGTTGCCCTCGCTCGCGCCGTAACCTTAGCGAGTAAATCTAATGCCCATGTAACTGTGTTTCTTTCTATTTTTGATTTCTCCTATGAAATGACCTCGATTCTGTCTAATCAGGAACGTGAAGCCATGCGTCAAGGGGTGATCGACCAACGATTAGCATGGATCCAAGACTTACTCGCGGCCTATAGTCATTTACAACTCAGTATCGACACCCAAGTCATTTGGCATAATCGTCCCTTCGAAAGCATTATTAACCATGCGATTGCAGGTCAATACGATTTGATTGTTAAGGGAACCCACGCCCATGACAAACTTAAGGCGGTGATCTTCACCCCAACCGATTGGCATTTAATGCGTAAAGCCCCTGTGCCGGTATTAATGGTCAAGGACCATGATTGGCCAGATGCGGGCAAAATTCTTTGTGCCGTCAACGTGGCAACCGAAGATACCGATCATCAAATGCTAAACGGTAAAATTATCGAACATGCAAAGGATTTGGCGCTTAAATTTGCTGCCGAAGTCCATTTAGTCAATGGTTATCCGGGAACGCCAATTAACTTGGCGATTGAATTGCCTGATTTTGATGCACAAACCTACAATGACACTATTCGCGTGCAACATGAACAACGTGTCAATTACCTTGCGAAGGCTTATGGCATTGATGAAAACCGTTGCCATGTAAAAGAAGGCTTACCAGAGGATGTTATTCCTGAACTGGCCGAGCAATTAGATGCAGAGCTTGTGATCCTAGGGACTGTAGGCCGCACTGGGTTCTCCGCCGCATTAATTGGCAATACCGCAGAGCATGTGATTGATAGCATTAATTGCGATTTATTAGCGATTAAGCCTGATGGTTATAAATCCCCCTTAGAAGAGGCTTAAAGCACTCCGCTCTTTACCCCGCCTAAGATAGCTGGAATAATACGCGCCCTGAAACTGTGTTACTGGGCGCTTTTTTATGTTGGAAGCTATGTCTGAAGTTATGGCGAGTCAAATGTCTGAAGAATTATCAAAAAAACAAACTACCCGTCTGAATAAATTGCAAAAGCGTCTGCGTCGTGAAGTGGGTAGCGCCATCGCCGATTACAATATGATTGAAGATGGTGACCGTGTCATGTGCTGCCTCAGTGGTGGTAAAGACAGTTATGCCATGCTCGATATTCTGATGAATCTGCAGCAACGCGCACCCATTCAGTTTGAAATTATTGCGGTGAATTTAGATCAGAAGCAACCCGGTTTCCCCGAAGATGTGCTGCCCGCTTATCTGGATAAGTTAAACATCCCCTATCATATTCTCGAGAAAGACACTTACTCGATAGTAAAGGATAAAATCCCCGAGGGGAAAACTACCTGCTCCCTGTGCTCTCGCCTACGCCGCGGCACGCTCTACGGCTTTGCCCAACGTATCGGCGCGACAAAAATTGCCCTAGGCCATCACAGGGACGATATTATCGAGACCTTGTTCTTAAACATGTTCTTCGGCGGCAAGATGAAAGCTATGCCACCTAAACTGCTGTCGGATGATGGGGCCAATGTGGTTATTCGCCCTTTAGCCTACTGCCGCGAAAAAGATTTAGAGGAATATGCCGAGCTAAAGCAGTTCCCTATTATTCCCTGTAATCTATGTGGCTCACAGGAAAACTTAAAGCGTCAAGCCGTTAAAGACATGCTTAACCAATGGGATAAACAATATCCAGGCCGTATCGAAACCATTTTTACCGCCATGCAAAATACCGCGCCATCCCAAGGTGTTGACCGTGAGCAATTTGACTTTATCTCGCTCAAACGCGACCCCAATGCCCCGATGAAAGGGGATGTAGCCGAGGCCGACTTACCCGCCTTCGATTTTCTCGATATTGCCAATAATGGCCATATTGATTTAGACGCGGTTAAGCGTATCGATATTGTCAATGTCTATGAGGTTTAATGCCCTAGGCTAACAATAAAAATGCCCACATCTGTGGGCATTTTTATTGTGCTAAACTTTTTGTTTCTTAAGGGGTTATTTCACCCAAGGACTTAATATCGCAGGTGGTTGGCTGAAACCTAATGAATTCACTGAATCAAGCTCTGCGGCGGTTAATTTAAAACTGCCTTTGATGTGTTGCTCACGTCCATCAACACTGACGCTAATGTCTTGCTCGGGGCTAAACTCAAAATTCAGCCCTGCAATTGGCTCCCTAAAATAGCGCATGGGGAATCCTTGCATGGTCCCAAGTAAATTATCCATTTCATCAACGAGTTGCTGCAACTGCGCTTTATCGTACTCAGTTAGGGTTCGCTTAGCACGGACCTGCATCGCAATGGCGCAGCCCTCGGCACTGCCTGCAAAATTCAGATTAACTAAGGCCCGCTGATCCTTTAAAGCATCATCGAAGGGGATAAATAATCGCTGAGCCGAGGTATAAGTTAATGGCGTTGAAGTTTTTTCACTTGAAATGGTACCGCTTTGTATAATGCAATTTGGTTGCATAGGCACACTGAATGCCACTTCGACGAGTTGATAACCGCCCTTATTAACTTGCTTTAATCTATCGTAGAAACCTTTATATTCAAGGGATATAGTTGATGAATGTGCCATAGACGTCCATAAACATAACCCTGCTAATAAGCATTTTTTATACATCAAGCTTCACCAAATATTTTTCATTGTGACGTAACATATCGAGTAATTCATCGATATAAGCTTCTTGCCTTTCAGAATAATTCACTAATCCATAAATTAATTGATCTGCGGTGGGCTCGAGTTCCTGCGACCGTAAGTCGGCGCGAATAGAGCGAAACAATGTGTAGGCCGTATTCGCATTTAAATTGCGCATATATGATGCCACTGAGGCATCAACCGAAGGGAAGACTTTGACTTCGTGGACTTTTCCTGAGCCGCGGGAAGATGGCACAATGCCACACCCCTCACTAAAGCACCACTCGCCAAAAAAGTTAAAACCCTCTCGAGCGAAACGTGAACTTCCCCAGCCAGATTCATTCGCAGCCTGAATAAGCACCATAGATTCTGGCACTATATCAACACGTTTAAGCAGGCTGTTCAGTGACTTAGAGTCAATATTTCGTGCGGCATACTGATATTTATCAAAAAGTTGATTGAGCTGCGCTAGCTGTGTTTCCGATAGACTTTCACCACTCTCAATCAACTTGCCCATGTCGCTGACAAAATCACGCTCGGTAGCAATAATGGCATTTTGTTGTTGAATGATGGGTCTTAGGAAATCGAAAAAAGCTTTCTTCTTTTGCGTGATATCGCTTATAGCTGAGAAGTCAGGTACTTGAGTCACAGGATCGACGGAGTTTTCCAATTGGGCCACAATGGAAACGGACTCATCTGCAGTAGGGATGAGCCAAATTCTCAGCGAAAATATTGCTAATATCACCATGGCTAACGCCAGTGTAAATGAACCAATTCTACCCGTTTTCAATAAGCCACCTTTGTTCTCTCAGTTTGTATTGGCAAAATAAACGCCAGATTATATGCCATATCTTGGATTTTACGAAATCGAGTGATCTTGAGCCAATATTCCTATGTGACATCAAGCGGATATATGGCAAGCTTGTCGTCAGCTCTAAAACAAGAGCAAGCACCCATAGGTGCAATATTTAAGTCGAATTTTTAGTGCATGCTTTTGACTGAGCTTTTATACTAAGGTTCCCATCGCTGGCAGAACCATTGAATGCATTGATTGAGTGCGTTAAGAGGGGCACGGATTGGAACCGTACCCACCTTAATTCAATTCAAATAGTGTAATTTAGGTTTTGCGAATGGACAGGCCAAGATTTTATCGGGTATTCAGGAAGGAACAACCCATATGCAGCATCAGCTCTTAAATCAGTATAATAATGTCGTCGCCATTGGTGGGGGCCATGGTTTAGGCCGAGTCCTCTCCTCACTCGATTTTCTAGGTAAGCGCCTTACTGGTATTGTCGCCACAACGGATAACGGTGGCTCAACGGGCAGATTAAGGGCGCAGCAGGATTGTATTGCCTGGGGTGATCTTCGCAATTGTCTATCACACCTCGCCTATCGCCCTTCTGTCGGCTCACAGCTGTTTGAATATCGTTTCCAAGGCGATTCTGAGTTGAGTGGTCATAATCTAGGGAACCTCATGCTGTTAGCGCTGGATCAACTCTGCGTTAGGCCTCTCGAGGCGGTGGATATTATTCGCAATCTTTTGAAAATAGAGACTAGGCTTATTCCTATGTCGGAACAGCCTACACACTTGGTCGCGCTTCAGGCATGTGGTAGCAAAGTTTTTGGTGAAGTGAATGTCGATAAAATGGCTGAAGCACCGATTGCACTGTGCCTTGAACCTATGGTGGATGCCACTTTTGAAGCCTGTGAAGCCATTGGTCAAGCCGATCTGATCATCTTAGGCCCAGGTAGTTTCTTGACCAGTATTATGCCTCCGCTCCTATTGCCCCGTTTTGCCAAAAGTGTGGCGGCATCTAAAGCGCCAGTGATCTTTATTGATAATCTCGATGAAGAATCATCCCCAGCGGCTCAATTTAGTCTTGAACAACGCATTGCTTGGTGCCATCAGGTGATTGGAAAGCCTGTGATCACTAAAGTGCTACGCCACGGTGAGCAGGTTCGTTTAGACACGTTAGTTAACTATTTTCCACTTAAAAACAGACATAATCCCAACCTGCATGATCAAGCGGGACTGAGGGATGCACTCAGTGCTGTGCTGCGAATAAAATCGGATTTAGGCTTACAATCCCTCGCCTGTTAATTCATCTTCAAAAGCATGAAAGGCAAAAACGTAAAGTAAGCAAAAATGAAAAGGACAGCCTAGGCTGTCCTTTTCATTATGGCGAATATCACCACAGCGATAACTTAAAGCACTTGTGCAATCGCTTTGCAGATCACTGGCATATTGGTTTTAGTCATACCCGCGACACTGATGCGGCCAGAACCCACAATATAGACCCCGAATTCATCCTTTAGGCGTGCAACTTGGGCTTTATTTAAGCCTGAGAAGCTGAACATACCATTTTGACGGGAAATAAAGCTAAAGTCCTGTGTGACCCCTTCAGCCTTCAAGCTCTCGACAAATAATGTGCGCATTTCGGCAATACGCTCACGCATCTCTGTCACTTCTTGTACCCACATGGCTTTTAGTGTCGCATCACCCAGAATGGTGCTGACGATCAAGGCGCCGTGGGCGGGCGGGTTTGAGTAGTTTGCACGAATAGTACGCTTCACTTGGCTAAAGGCGCGTACGGCAGCATCCGCATCCGCGGCAACCACAGTCACGGCGCCGATACGTTCATTATACAAACCAAAGTTTTTAGAAAATGAGTTTGCCACTAATAGCTCAGGCACTTTAGATGCGACCAAACGTAAACCTGCAGCATCCTCTTCAATTCCACTACCAAATCCTTGATAGGCAAAATCGAATAACGGCACCAGTTTTTTATCGGCACAAAGCTTTGCAACGCTCTCCCACTGCGCCAGCGTTAAATCGATACCCGTTGGATTATGGCAGCAACCATGCAGCAGAATGATATCGCCCGCTTCGGCACCAGCAAGATCCGTCATCATGGCATCAAAATCGATATCATGGGCACTGGCATTGTAATAGCCGTACTCTTTGACCGTTAATCCTGCGGTTTCAAAGATATTCTGATGGTTTGCCCAAGTGGGATTACTCACCCACACGTTACGGGATGGCGTGTTACGCAGTAAAAACTCGGCCGCGATACGTAATGCTCCAGTACCACCAGGCGCTTGCGCTGTGGCCGCGCGACCCGAGGTGATAAGTGCACTGTCCGCACCAAACAGCAGTTCTTGGACTACGCGGTTATAGGCTTGTACGCCTTCAATCCCTAAGTAGTTTTTTGTCTTCTCTTGCTCGAGCAACAGTGCCTCAGCCTTTTTAACAGACTGTAATACGGGGGTCTGTCCTGCTTCGTCCTTATAAATTCCTACACCGAGGTTGACTTTATCTTGGCGGGGATCAGCCTTAAAAGTATCAGTTAAACCAAGGATGGGATCGGCGGGTGCAAGTACTACCTGAGAGAAAATCATGACTACTTATCCTAAATATTCGCGTGTAGGGAAATTTTGGCTTATTTATACCACTCTCTTCGGAGGGGTAATAGCTCCTTATCCCCGATCTTAAGGAAATTGTTTCACTATTATAGATTTATCAACATAAGTGGCAAATAAATGAGGCATTCTTAGTCAGAATGATGAAATATTTTATAAATATGATTTTTACTGCCTAGATCACAATTAGATGACAGCAATGATTGTAGGGGAGATGGGAATAACACAGACAAAGCAAAAAGGCCTAACGATTAAGTTAGGCCTTTTTAATTATGGTACCCGAGGCCAGACTTGAACTGGCACGCTGTTACCAGCGAGGGATTTTAAATCCCTTGTGTCTACCGATTCCACCACTCGGGCAAACTCTGTGTATTAACGACGGGAATCGTGTCATTAACACTTTAATCTATGGAGGCGCGACCCGGAGTCGAACCGAGATCGACGGATTTGCAATCCGCAGCATAGCCATTCTGCCATCGCGCCAATCTACCAAGTGTTAAAACTTGGAGCGACATATCGGGTTCGAACCGATGACCTATACCTTGGCAAGGTATCGCTCTACCAACTGAGCTAATGTCGCGTTTTGTGCCAGCTTAAACTGACTGTTTAGCTTCAAAGAAATAATCTAACCGCTTTCCCTGACTGCGGATTGGCATTCTACCGATTTAGATCTCAGAGTCAATCAACAATTTTTAAAAAATGATCTTCCCCGCATCGTTTGCCCAATAAACCACCATCAGCCACAAAATAGTCAAAACAAAAAGCGCCCTATTGGGCGCTTTATTTAGCGATTTTGCTTTTACACAAATATCTTACGCAGGTAGAGAGAGCGTCGTTAAGCCTAACATGGTTTGCATGACGCCAACCACTTGGCAACTGTAGCCAAACTCGTTGTCATACCATACGTACAGAATTGCACGTTTACCTTCAGCGATAGTAGCTTGCGAATCAACCACACCCGCGTAGCGAGAACCCACTAAATCGCTCGATACAATCTCAGTAGAGTCAGTGTAATCGATTTGATTTTGTAGCGGTGATTGTAGCGCGATATCTTTGAGGTACTCGTTCAGTTCATCTTTATTGGTTTCAGCATTCAGATTCATGCTGATAATCGCCATAGAGACGTTCGGTGTTGGTACACGAATCGCATTACCAGTTAACTTGCCTGCTAACACAGGTAACGCTTTAGCAACGGCTTTCGCTGCGCCCGTTTCAGTGATCACCATGTTCAATGGTGCACTGCGGCCGCGGCGGTCGGCGCTGTGGTAGTTATCAATCAAGTTTTGATCGTTGGTGTAAGAGTGAATGGTTTCAACATGACCATTCTCGATACCATACTTATCATTCACGGCTTTAAGCACGGGTGTAATGGCATTGGTGGTGCAACTTGCCGCAGAAACAATAATATCTTCTGGAGTAATATCGCCTTCATTAACACCGTAAACGATATTCTTGATTGCGCCTTTTGCCGGAGCTGTTAGCAATACTTTGCTAGCACCTGGGCTCTTAAGGTGTAAACCAAGACCCGCCTCATCCTTCCAAATACCCGTGTTATCAACGACTAAAGCATCGTTAATACCATATTTAGTGTAATCCACTTCATCGGGTGAATTAGCATAAATCACTTGGATATAAGTGCCGTTGGCTATGATGGCGTTGTTTTCTTCGTCGACTTCTACCGAGCCATTGAATGGGCCATGGACTGAGTCACGGCGTAACAAACTGGCGCGTTTTTCTAAATCGCCTTTCTTACCGCCACGTAACACGATAGCGCGCAATCTTAACTTATTGCTGCGACCTGTGCGTTCAATCAATAAACGCGCTAATAAACGGCCGATACGACCAAAACCATAAAGTACAACATCACGTGGAGCGATATCATCGGCATGATCTATGGCATCAGCCAAGGATTTTGCCATGTAACTTTCAATTTCGCTGGTATCGGTATGGTCGCGCCAATAGTTAACGGCAAGCTTACCAATATCCACTTTGCATTGTTTAACGGCGAGTTTGCTTAATGCTTGAACGAAGGGGAAACTCTCGCGTAAACGTAATTTTTCGCCCACATGGCGACGAACTAAACGGTGCGCTTTAATGATTTCAATAGTAGAAGCATTGAGTAGCGGCTTACCATAAACCACCACTTCGACGCCTTGGTTACGGTACAACTTGCCAAGCAAAGGCTGCATCGCCTCTGCCATTTCAAAACGTTCTTGCCAACTTTGTAGGTGTTTATCAGCGCTCATTTACAGATCCTTTATCTCACTTTTCAATAAAATGTACTGAAAGGTTTGAGTAACATGACGAAAAGACCAATAATCTTATATAGGTTTTAGGGAAAACCCGGTTTTGGTCGGCGCCATTGTAATGAAAAGCGAGCTTTCTTGCCAGTAAGATATTTTCCGTAAATCTGTAATTTTATTAGAAAAAATATCAATTGGAGAGTATTTTGAGACAAAATCTAGTAATAATTACATCATTTATGCTCGGGATAAGCTTTTTCGGTCTTTTCGGTTGTGATAATGGTCGAAATATCACAACGATTTGTAAAAATAATCCTGAAATTTGTGCCGATCTGCATAAAGATAGCTGGTGTATGCCGGAGAAAACCAAGCTCATTCAGAACCGCTTGGATTTAAAGGACACTCCTAATCCCACAGGAAAGCAGCTTTATCAGCAACTCACCTATCTTGAGGATTACAGTCGTTGTATCGAATTGGCCTCGGGTGTACAACACATTATCCACACCAATCGCACCGCCGACAGAGCTAGGGCATTTAGGCTTAGCACCCAAAATTTGAGTTTGTTACAAGAACAAACGCGCGAACGGCAAGATCCCTTTATGTCTTACTATCAATGGACTCGCTTTAACGATACCGCGGCATTAAATCGATTGTTAGCGCTTGAAAATGCTGGCGAAGTCACCGATCCCTTTCTACTCGCACAGGTAGCGACTTACTATAGCAATCGAAATGCCATTAAAGCACAACAACTCTATCTTAAGGTGTTTGCAGAGATCCATTACGATGATTTTGATGCAAACTGGTTGCTTGGACTCGCTTCAACCTATCGTCAAACCCAGGAACTCGAAAAAACTTATATGCTGACCAAGGCAAATTTACTACTTACGCAGCAGAAGTATTCTGAGGATAAGATGCTAGCCTTGATCGGTGGTAACAAAAGTTTGGCGGCAGAACTCGACAGTTATGCCGAGAATTTAATTGATTCATTAAAGAGTGGCAAATATCCAACTAGCACTGTGAGATCTTGGCTCGAACCACAGGCTCAAAGCACTGACGTTAAGCCTACCGCTGACGCCTTGGTCGAAGAAAAATAGCCCAGTTTCTGAGTCGGCAAAATGTTTGCCACCTTGTAATTTTTTACCCAAAAAGACCGCTGAAAATAGCAAATTCGCGAGCAATGTAAAAAAACACCTAATTTGTTAACCAAATATAGGGGGAATCACCGAATTAGCTTGACGATAGCTGTCAGTTTGGTAATTTTACTACCAGTTGAATTTTATAATCACCAGAGGGATATGAGATGACTATCCGTGTAGCAATAAATGGCTATGGCCGTATCGGTAGAAACGTATTACGCGCCTTATATGAAAGCGAAAAAGCGTATCCAATTAAGATTGTCGCTATTAATGATTTAGGCGACGCTTCAATCAACGCCCACCTGACAAAATACGATTCTGTTCACGGTCGTTTCAATGCGAAAGTTGACCATGATGCCGAAGCCATTTATGTGAATGGCGATAAGATCCTGACCTTCCAAGAACGTGATCCTGCAAAATTGCCTTGGGGCGAGTTGCAAGTTGACGTAGTTTTTGAATGTACCGGTATCTTCACTTCTAAAGAAACAGTGCAACCCCATTTAACCGCGGGCGCGAAGAAAGTCATTATCTCTGCACCTGGTAAAAATGTGGATGCCACCGTTGTTTACGGCGTGAACAACAATGTACTGACCTCAGATATGACTGTGATTTCAAATGCGTCATGTACTACTAACTGTTTAGCGCCTTTCGCTAAGCCGTTAAATGACGAGATTGGTATCGAATCAGGCCTGATGACAACCATTCATGCTTATACCAACGATCAACGTTTATCAGACGTGTACCACACAGATCTACGTCGTGCCCGTGCTGCGGCGTTGTCGATGATCCCAACTAAAACGGGCGCAGCAGCGGCCGTAGGTTTGGTTGTACCTGAATTACAAGGTAAATTCGACGGTTTAGCGGTACGTGTACCCACGGTTAACGTATCTTTAGTGGATTTATCTTTTATCGCTGCCCGTGATACTACGGTTGAAGAAGTGAACGCCATTATCGAACGTGCAGCCAGCGTAGCACCACTCAGCGAAGTGTTAGCGGTCAATAAAGAGCCATTGGTGTCTATCGACTTTAACCACAATGCGTTTTCTTCAAACTTTGACGCTACTCAAACCCGTGTGAACGGCCGTTTAGTGAAAGTGATGTCTTGGTATGATAACGAGTGGGGATTCAGTAACCGTATGTTAGATAACGCGGTTGCACTGATGAATGCCAAATAATTAAGCGTAAAGCAATCTAGTCACTAGATCCCGCGTTACTCAATCAAGCCTCGCATTTGCGGGGCTTTTTATTGCCTTAGTTTTAATAAAAACAACAGACATAAAAAATCCCCACGCTATGGTAGGGATTTTTATTAGGCTGAAGGAAAAGCTAAATAATGCGCTTAGGCATTTCCCTTCACTTTCATATTCAGTGTCTTAGCGAAATCCAGCATACGCGTCAGCGGAATAAGCGCTTTCACTCTTAAGTCTTCATCCACAAAGATTTCATGGGTGGTTTTATCGCTATCGCTGAGTGACGCTTCAATGGCTTTTAAGCCATTCATCGCCATCCAAGGACAGTGGGCGCAGCTCTTACAGGTTGCGCCATTTCCGCCCGTTGGCGCTTCGATTAAGGTTTTACCCGGCGCCGCCTGCTGCATTTTATAGAAAATACCACGATCGGTCGCCACGATAAAACGCTCATTTGGCATAGTCTGCGCTGCTTTGATCAGCTGACTGGTCGAGCCAACGGCATCGGCCATCGCCACCACACTGGCGGGAGATTCAGGGTGCACTAAGATAGCGGCATCGGGGTAAACGCTCTTTAAGTCCCGTAATGCATTGGCCTTAAACTCGTCGTGAACGATACAATCGCCCTGCCACATCAACATTTCGGCGCCCGTCTGTTTGGCGATATAACTGCCTAAATGACGGTCTGGTCCCCAAATGATCTTTTTCCCTTCGCTGTCTAAATGCTCAACGATTTCAAGGGCAATGCTTGAGGTTACCACCCAATCGGCACGGGCTTTAACCGCAGCTGAAGTGTTAGCGTAAACCACCACAGTATGATCTGGGTGCGCGTCGCAAAAAGCACTGAACTTATCGATTGGGCAACCTAAGTCCAATGAACAAGTGGCTTCTAAGGTCGGCATTAAAATGGTTTTTTCTGGGCTTAAAATCTTCGCGGTTTCGCCCATAAACTTGACCCCAGCAACGATTAAGGTTTTTGCGGGGTGATCGCGGCCAAAGCGTGCCATTTCTAAGGAGTCTGAAACGCAGCCGCCGGTTTCTTCGGCAAGGGCTTGAATTTCAGGATCGGTATAATAGTGGGCAACCAGCACGGCATCTTTTTCAATGAGCAGCTGTTTAATACGTGCCTTATACTCGGCCTTTTGCGCATCGGACAAAGGCACAGGCTTAGGCGGAAACGGGTAATCAATGGTTTCTATTGTTGGAGCAAATGGGCTTTGGGCTAACTGACTCATAACACATCCATCAGGATAACGACGTTCGGGAATTATACGTAATCGGGATCAAAAGATTAACCCATTTGTGCAATGCAAATAAAAAAGGACGCTTTTAGCGTCCTTTTAGTGTCAGTTATTTGTGCCAACGGCTTAGCGCATGGCTAATAGCATCTCTTGCGGCTGTTCAAGATACTGCTTCCACAGATTACAGAAGCGCGCAATGGTGCCACCATCGATCACTCTGTGATCGCCAGACCAACTCACTTGCATAATTTGGCGGGCTTCGACTTCCCCTTTCGCGTTAAAGCGCGGCAGGGTTTGCAACTTGCCTAAGGCCACAATCGCCACTTCAGGTTTGTTGATGATAGGCGTCGCCACTGTGCCACCTAAGGCGCCAATGTTAGAGATGGAAATGGTGCCGTCTTTCAGATCCGCTGGCGCCACGCGGCCGCTGCGGGCTGCTTGGGTCAGGCGGGTGATTTCTGCCGCCACTTCTAAAATGCTCTTGTCCTGAACATCTTTGATGTTGGGTACCAAAAGACCGACTTTAGAATCCACCGCCATGCCGATATTGTGACGCGCCTTGTAGGTCAGTTCAGTGCAATCAGCATTCACTTGGCTATTCATCACAGGGAACTGAGTTAATGCCAGCGACATGGCCTTCATAAAGAAAGGCATCATGGTCAGCTTCACTTCATCGGATGAATACTTCACCTTCATGGTTTCACGCAGAGCCACTAAGTCTGTTAAATCAAACTCTTCGCAATAGGTAAAGTGCGGAATGCTCGATACCGATTCCACCATCATGCGTGCCATCACGGCTTTTACGCCGCGAATAGGCTCTACAATATCCGCCTTCTGAGGTGCGGCTAAACTCGATTCCACTTGGGTTTGCGAAGCGGCTTGGCTTTGAACCGTGGCAGAAACCGGGCTATCGACGCCCCGAGTTTGATAGCGAGTGATATCTTCTTTATAGACTCGGCCATGCTTGCCACTGCCAGGTACTTGGCTTAAATCGATATCTAACGCCCGCGCCATACGGCGAACCGCAGGGCTGGCTAAGGCTTTACCTTGACGGGCGGGCTCTGCACTCACAGCCTGCGCCGCTGGTGTTGCATTTGCCCCAGCCATAGAAGCAGTCACAGTATTTGTCGTTGCGGCTGATGTGGCAGATGTTGATGCAGATGCCGCCTGCTCAACTTCAATGGCATATAAAGGCGCATGCACTTTAGCGAGCTGCCCCTTGCGATAATGCAGCTTGGCAATTTTACCCGCTTTAATGGCCGGAATTTGCACTAGGGCTTTATCTGTCATCACATCGGCAATGGGTTGATCTTCAACCACGGTATCGCCTTCCTGCACTAACCATTCGACCAGTTCACACTCCACAATGCCCTCACCAATATCGGGCAGTAGAAATTCTTCGATACTAGATGAACTCGCCGGGGTTTGAACCGTCGGCGCAGGCGTTGGTGTTGCTGCAAGTGTTGCTGGAGTGGCTTCATCAGCACCTTCGATTTGCACGGCATAGAGCGGCGCATGCACCTTAGCAATATCGCCTTTCGCGTAATACAGCTTAGTCACCACACCACCAAAGGGCGCAGGGATCTGCACGAGTGCTTTGTCTGTCATCACGTCGGCTATGGGTTGGTCTTCAACGACTGTGTCGCCTTCTTTCACCAGCCATTCCACGAGTTCACATTCAACAACGCCTTCACCAATGTCCGGCAAAATAAAATCTTTAATCATACCGGACTCCTAGAAGGTCACTGATGCTTTGATGGCTTCAAAGGTTTTAAGCGCATCGGGCATATATTCTTTTTCGTGGACGAGTGGATACGGTGTATCCAAACCACAGACTCGGCTGATGGGCGATTCGAGGTATAAGAAACACTCCTGCTGAATCGTTGCCGCAATTTCCCCCGCAAAGCCACCCGTTAGCGGCGCTTCGTGGTTGATAAGCAGTCGTCCCGTCTTTTTAACGGAGTCGGCGATGGTGTCCGCATCCCAAGGTGCTAAGGTGCGAAGATCGATAACTTCACAGGAAATACCTTCTTTAGCCGCCATTTCGGCTGCCTTTTCAAGGATTTCCATTTGTGCGCCCCAAGCGACTAGCGTGATGTCTTTACCTTCACGAACCACTTCGGCCTTGCCCAGTTCAATTTCATAGTCGCCTGCGGGTACTTCACCCACGGATGCACGGTACAAACGCTTAGGCTCAAAAAATACCACAGGGTTTTTATCGCGGATTGACGCTAATAATAATCCTTTGGCCTGCTCAGGATTACGCGGCACCACCACTTTTAAGCCTGGGGTTTGGGTAAAATAGGCTTCGGGTGATTGGGAGTGATAATGACCACCGGCAATACCGCCACCGTATGGGGTACGAAACACTAAACTGCCCACATTGAACTCATTACCACTGCGGTAACGGAACTTGGCGGCTTCGTTGACGATTTGATCAAACGCCGGGAAGATATAATCGGCAAATTGGATCTCGGCCACGGCGGTCATGCCATTGGAGGCTAAACCGTTAGCAAAACCCGCAATACCTTGCTCTGTCAGCGGAGTGTTAAAGCAGCGATCACGGCCAAATTTTTCTTGAAGCCCTGAAGTGGCGCGAAATACTCCACCAAAATGGCCCACATCTTCACCAAACACCACCATGCGCTCATCGGCTTGCATGGCGATCGACAAGGCCTCATTGACGGCCTGTAACATATTCATTTCAGCCACGGCTTATAGTCTCCCTGCACTTTTTGGATAGGCTTGCGGATATTTTTTGATGTGTTCTTTAAGCTCGCTGAGCTGTTTTTTCAGTGCAGGTGTTGGCTTGTCGTACACATCTTCAATAATTTCATCCAGCATAGGCACAGGAATTTTTTCAGCCACTTTTACTGCAGCTAATACTTCTTCACGATATTTTTCATGCAGTTTGACATCATCCGCTTCGGCTAACCAACCTTTATTGATAAGCCATAGCTTGAAGCGTTTTACCGGATCGTGTTGTTGCCATTTCGCTTCTTCATCTTTCGAGCGATAGCCTGATGGGTCATCCGATGATGAATGAGCACCAAGGCGGTAAGTCATAGCTTCAATCAGTACTGGCACATTGTGCTCAATCGCATATGCCCGCGCTTGTTGGGTTGCGGCTAACACGGCGAGCATATCGTTACCATCGACACGGATAGTATGCATACCATAACCCACACCGCGACTGGCGATACCGTTACCGGCAAACTGCTCTTCGGTTGGGGTTGAAATGGCATAACCGTTGTTACGGCAGAAGAAAATCACTGGGCATTTTAATACCGCCGCCATGTTGAGACCCGCATGGAAGTCCCCTTCTGACGCGGCCCCTTCACCAAAGTAACACACGGCGACATTACGCTTGCCCTGCATCTTCAAGCTGTAACCCACGCCTGTCGCCTGTGGGATTTGCGTCGCCAGTGGCGATGAAATGGTTTGATAGTTGAGCGCCGCACAGCCGTAATGGATCGGCATTTGGCGACCTTTACCGAGATCTTTCTCGTTACTGAACATTTGGTTCATGAACTGTTCAGTGGTAAAGCCGCGGTAACGCAACGCCGCATGTTCGCGATATTGCGCGAGGATAACATCCCCTTGATCGAGTGCTGCAACACTGCCAACAATTGCCGCTTCTTCACCTGTGCAGGTCATATAGAAGCTGATGCGCCCTTGACGTTGGGCACCTAACATACGTTCATCGAGTACCCGAGTGAACACACAGGTATCGTAAATTTTGGTGGCTAAGGCTTCATCTATTACAGGCAAAACCGCGGTTTCATAGGTAGTGCCATCGGCCTGTAGAATTCTCAGGATAGGAATGTGAAGCGATGCCTTATCCAAGAAGCCGACACGGTGCACTGTATCAGTGTTGAGTGTTGCTTTGCTCATATTGTGCTCTTGTTATCTCGTTACACCGCAAAAGGTTTGCGGCGCCTAATTTATACGAATATGCCGGACGAACATTACGTTAACGTAAACTACCTATCAACCGTTGGCACAGTTCGAACCGCAAGTTATCCCCGGATTGGATGTATATATTGCTTTACAACCTTAGCGAACGTTCGGATTGACTGCGGGGATCAGGCAAATCACGGTTCGATTACCAATAGGCACCTTAGCATTGGGAAATACTATGGCTTCAAATTCTTGTTCTACTTTGATTTCTTGCCCACCTTCCCGCGCAAGCACAAAGCCCCTAGGGAAAGATCTGAAATTTTCGACATCGGTGGCGAAGGTAAATTCAAAATCATCGAAATGTTTATTGATGACGCGACACACTTGATACAAGTTGACCTTCTCGACATCAAATGCATCTAGCTCCAATGGCTTAGCGGTGATCAAGCGCATAAACATCTCTTGGGTGGCAATAAAACGCGTCATATCGTTTTGCCCCATGGGATAGACCTTGCCTAACTCAATGGTAAAAGCGTCGGCGCCGTAACATTCGGAGGAAAAATAGCTAAATGTCGTGGTCGGCTCGTGGTGAAACAGCACAGTATCGATGCCACTTGCCGCTAAAAACATAATTTGCTCGCCGCTATAGGCGCGGCCAGGACGATAGGGATAAATAGCAAACTTTTCATGCTTTGAGGCGCGCATCGCCGTGTGTAAGTCGTAGTGAATACGATGCCGACTCTCTGCCACTGCGGTAAAAAATCTGTCCACATAGGCTTCAAGCTTTTTCGCCCGCACCCGTTCAGGATTGACTAAGCCCGGTGGATTGGAATGTTCGCCGCTAAAGAGACGATTCATGTTCTCATCAATAATTCGGGTGCCGTTGTTGATGGCTAATGGGTTGCCGATAAGAAATAGCGTGCGCTGCTTAGCGATGATTTTTTGCTGGAGAAGCTGTTTGATTAAGGTATTACAGAGTTCAATCGGGGCGGTTTCATTACCATGGACACCGCAGGAGAGGATAATATCTTTACCTTCGCTTTGGGCTGGTTCAAAGACAATCACCCCCGTATCCCATACTTCCACTCGGGTATGCTCCCCCAGTGTAAAGCTGAATTCATCGCCGAGGCACTCGGGATTGGCGAGGGTCAAGGCTAAAAAATCCTTTGAATCTAACAGAGCTTGTAACACAGAATTCTCCTTATAATGGTGTGCTAAAGGTCAGTATTCAGTTCAATAAAACTCAGTATCAAGTGCAATAAAACCGTGCATGACGGCAATTGGCTATACCCACCTTTAAAAGCGCATCAATACTAACACAAGTTTTTAGGGCGTATCTCGGTCATTCTGGTCATACAACTGAATTTTGAAGTAAAAAACTTAGCTAACCCGGTTGATAACAAAAGCTCAGCGGATCGGTGGCAGCGTTCAGTATGGGATAAATTTTCATTCCGATACTTGCTTTTAGGCAGGAGATTAATCACAATCCTTAGCCATCTAGACTTCTATTGGATTTAATTATGGCGTTAGCAACCTTTGGTGCCGGCTGTTTCTGGGGCGTGGAGTATTTTTTTAGGCAAGTGAACGGCGTATCGAATGCCACCTGCGGATATATGGGCGGCAATAACGCCGCGACCATCTATGAAGAAGTGAAAAAAGGCAACACAGGCCATGCCGAAGTGGTGCAAGTGGAATTTGATCCCGCTGTTGTCAGCTATGAAGACTTACTCGACGTGTTTTGGAAAAACCACAATCCCACTAGCCTGAACATGCAAGGCGGCGATATTGGTACTCAGTACCGCAGCACCATTTTCTTCCACGACCGTGAACAAAAAGCCATTGCCGAGGCCTCCAAACTCGCCTTTGCCCGCTCTGGCCGTTGGGGACTGCGTCATATAGTGACTGAGATAGTGCCACTACAGCAATTCCATGTGGCGGAAGAATATCATCAAAATTATATTGATAAGAATAACTTACCCAGTTGTCATATCGAGTACTAATACGCGTTGGCCTTAAATCGGGCCAAATAAAAAACGCACTCATGGGTTAACCTGAGTGCGTTTTTTTATCTTTCAAAAGCTCACTTTTATCTCTGAAAAGCTCACTTAAGCGTTTAGCGCCTTATCAATTAATGCCTGCGCATCCTTAATGATCTCAGCTAAATGCTGCTCGCTAATAAAGCTTTCACCGTAGATCTTAAATAAGGCTTCGGTGCCCGATGGGCGCGCCGCAAACCAACCGTTGGCCGTCGTCACTTTAATGCCGCCAATCGATGCATTGTTGCCCGGCGCATGGGTCAATACCGCTTCAATTTTCTCACCCGCAAGTTCAGTTGCATTTAAGGTATCTGCATTGAGTTTGGCAAATTTGGCTTTATTTTCAAGGCTAATCGGGCTGTCTATACGCTTATAAAAGCTTTGGCCAAATTGGGCTACTAATTCCTGATGACGTTGCCCCGGGGTTTTCCCCGTGACCGCGAGCATTTCTGCGGCCAAAAGTACCAAAATAAAACCATCCTTATCGGTACACCAAGTCGTGCCATCACGGCGTAAAAATGCCGCTCCCGCACTCTCCTCACCACCAAATGCAACAGTTGCCTCGGCTAATCCATCGACAAACCACTTAAAGCCCACGGGCACTTCGAGCAATTTTTTACCGTGGAAAGCACAAATTTTGTCGATAAGCGCACTCGATACCAGGGTTTTACCTATGGCTAAGCTATCGCTCCAATTCGGTCTATGGGTCAGCAGATAATCAATCGCTACCGCTAAATAGTGATTGGGGTCCATCAGCCCTGTGCCTGGACACACGATACCGTGTCTGTCGTAGTCGGGATCATTACCGACACATAAATCGAAGGCATCTTTATGGGCGAGCAAACCGGCCATCGCATAGGGAGACGAGCAATCCATGCGGATCTTGCCGTCCTTATCCAGTGGCATAAAACTAAAACTTGGGTCGACTTTATCATTCACTAGGGTGATATCAATACCATAGTGCTTAGCAATCGGAGCCCAATAATGGATACCCGAGCCGCCTAATGGATCGACGCCTAGCTTAAGCTTAGCTTTCGCAATGGCTTGCATATCAATCACATTTTCTAAATCGGCCACATAGGGACTGATTAAATCGATGGCATGCACATAGCCCGAAGTCAGTGCATCGGCATAGGCGAGTTTATTCACTCCCTTAAGCTCGGCGCGTAGATAATCATTGGCGCGCGCTTCAATCCACGCTGTGATATTGCCTTCGGCTGGACCACCATGGGGAGGGTTATATTTAATCCCACCATCCTGTGGCGGATTATGGGACGGCGTGATGATCAAACCATCGGACAAGGCGGCACCATTGATATTGGCCTCACGATTAGCGCAAATCACCGCATGGGAAACCACGGGTGTCGGCGTAAAACCATCGTTTTGTTGGGTGCGCACTGTCACTTTATTTGCGGCCAAGACTTCAATCGCAGAGACATAAGCGGCGTAGGATAAGGCATGGGTATCTATCCCAAGGAACAGCGGCCCATCGATATTCACCGATTGGCGATAATCCACCACAGCTTGGGTAATGGCCAAGATATGGTCTTGGTTAAAACTCCCCAAAAAAGCACTGCCACGGTGCCCCGAAGTGCCAAACGCTACCCGTTGCCCTGCATCATCCACATTGGGTTTGATGCTGTAATAATGGCTCATCAGTTTTGGAATATTCACCAGATCCGTCTGATTTGCGGTTTGTCCTGCCCGTTGATGTATTGCCACCTGATCCTCTCCTACTGGAAAATCGGTTAAATAGTGTGAAACGCCCTGTACTTACGGCGCTGATCAATCTTATACGCGTTCGGCGATAGTGCTGGCAACTTGTGCATCGCAACCAAACTGCACTAACACTTCCGATAAAATAGCGCGTTTTTTCGCGGTATTGTTATTTGTGGTCACCCAAAAGCCACTGCTGCCGATTTCCTTCGGATTCGCCGAAGGACTCGCCTGCAGTAATTCTTCACGTGAACGGGCAAAATAGAGGCGATCGCGGCCTTGGATCAGCAGGATCTGTGAAAATGCCACTTGGCTTTGCTGATATAAACTCTCGAGTAAAAATAAGAAACGCCCAACGGCCCCTTTTTGCAGTGATAATCTGTGTTCATCCACTAGGCTGGTAAAATCCGCCACTGAGGGTGTTATCTCTTTCACTTCAACGTTTGGAGCGAGGGGCTCAACTTCCAAACTAGGCTGACTGATAGCCTTTGGCTCGGCTTGCTCAACCGCATTGACGGACAGGCCGAGTAATCGACGAAGAATGTCAGAGGCGCTCTCACCAATGCGTTCTGTTTTGCTGGCAATATGACGATAGAGCTCTTCATCCACTTCGATATATTTCATAACCTTATTATCCTTTGTTATTCGATAGGCATAACCGAAAAAAGTGTACCGCGGGCGATCCTCGCAAAAGGATCGTTGCGATCGCCCCCCAGTGTATCTATCTCTATCAATCTGATAAAGCATCATTAATCTAAAAATGGGTGAAATCGCACATCAAATTATCACAACGCTGGTAATTGCTGAAAAAGCAGCCAAGTTCGGCATTATCCGAGGGCAAAAACCGTGACACACTTGTCAAACTAAAGGCATTAGGGGCACAATCCGCAAAACTTTTTGCATCACAGCACAGGTAACTCCATGAATTTTGTAACCTCAGGTCAAGGAGAGGCTGTCCTCCTTATCCATGGACTATTCGGCAATCTCGATAATCTTAAGGGCCTAGGCCAAGTACTCGAAGCTAATCATCAGGTTATCCGCGTTGATGTACCTAATCACGGCTTAAGTGAACATTGGGCACTCATGGATTACCCAAGCTTAGCTAAGGCCATGGTTAATTTATTGGATCAATGCCAAATCGAGCGCGCCCATATCGTCGGCCATTCCATGGGGGGCAAGATTGCCATGGCCACCGCCCTAGCCTATCCCGAACGCATTCTTAGCGTGGTGGCGGCCGATATCGCGCCTGTGGCCTATGAGCCAAGGCACGATATAGTGTTTGCAGCCTTAGAAAGTCTGCCATTAGAAGGCCATACCGATCGCCGTTTTGCCTTGACCCATTTAACCCATAGTGGCATTGATGAAGCGACAGCCCAATTTCTCCTCAAAAACCTACAACGGACTGAGACAGGCTTTCGCTGGAAAATGAACTTAAGCGGGTTAAAAGCGTGTTATCCCAACATTATTGGTTGGCATAACCAGGGAGGAGAAAGTAGCCAAGTTTACCAGGGGCCCAGTCTCTTTATCCGTGGAGGGGAATCTAACTATGTCACTGGTGAACATAGAAATGCCATCATGACGCAATTCCCATCGGCCCAGGCGAAAACCCTAGAAGGTTGCGGCCATTGGTTACATGCACAAAAACCCGCCATATTTAACCGAATTGTGTCTGAATTTATTGACAAACAAGCAATGTAAATGACAAGGATCCCTGACCTAAATCATATAGCAGCCGCCATCTTGTTGTGATATATTCGCGCCTCTTTTAGCCTTAGAAGACTCTAGAGGACTAAGAAAGTATGTTATCTCAGTACATGGAACAAATTGAAGCCATTGGCCTGAACCTGTTTTTTGCAGCGATATTTTTCTTTATCGGCATGGCCATCCATGATGTGCTCAAACAGGGTAATGTGCCTAAATTTGGTCGATTTATTGTTTGGTTAGTGTTATTTCTCGGCTGCGCCGGGTTTATTGCAAAAGGTATTATCCAGATGTCCTGGGAAGGTTCAGGTATCGGTTAAACAATAAGAACATGGCAAAAGAAGCAACAGACAGAACCACCATTGACCTTTTTGCCAATGAAAAGCGCCGGGGCCGCCCACGTAGCAATCCTTTGTCCCGTAGCCAACAGCTCAAGGTCAATAAGCGCAACCAGATCCAGCGGGATAAAGCCAAAGGATTAAAGCGAATAGAGTTA
Organism: Shewanella sp. KJ2020; assembly: GCF_024197625.1. Taxonomy (NCBI): domain Bacteria; kingdom Pseudomonadati; phylum Pseudomonadota; class Gammaproteobacteria; order Alteromonadales; family Shewanellaceae; genus Shewanella; species Shewanella sp. KJ2020. Next base: position 60,455 of record NZ_JAKUKD010000005.1, read on the forward strand.
AAGGTGTCACAAGATTTGTATGACGCCTTGAATGAGCAGGCATTGGCCAGTAACATCAGCCGTAGCCAGTTAATCGAATTTATTCTTCAGCAACAAATTGAATGCTGAACAATCAATACCAGCAAGATTAACATATAAGTGAACTAGATATTAAAGGATAGACAATGGCAACTGTAGGTCTTTTTTTCGGTAGCGACACAGGCAACACCGAAGCTGTCGCCAAGATGATCCAGAAAAAACTGGGTAAAAAAATGGTTGAGGTGAAAGATATCGCCAAGAGCACCAAAGAACAGATCGCAGAATATGACCTGTTGCTGTTCGGCATCCCAACCTGGTATTATGGCGAAGCCCAATGCGACTGGGATGATTTTTTCCCAGAGCTTGAGCAAATCGATTTCACCGACAAACTTGTCGCCATTTTTGGTTGTGGTGACCAAGAAGACTACGCCGAGTATTTCCTCGATGCCATGGGCATGGTAGGCGATATTGTTCAGGCGCGCGGCGGCATTATCATCGGCCATTGGCCAACGGCGGGATACAACTTCGAAGCTTCCAAGGGCCAAGTCGATGACGACCATTTTATCGGTTTAGGTATCGATGAAGACCGTCAGCCTGAACTGACCGAAGAACGTGTCGATGCCTGGGTTAAGCAAATTTACGAAGAAATGTGCTTAGCTGAATTAGAAGATTAATTTGCCTAACCATTCGATTAAAGCGGCCTTGACGCCGCTTTTTTTATGCATCGCCATAGAGAATCGACTCGTTTCACCACTGAATAACGACATACCATACACATGATGACTACGCCCCACTCCAATCATTGGGATATCTTTTGCACCGTCGTTGATAACTACGGCGATATTGGCGTAACTTGGCGTTTGGCCAAACAAATTGCCAATGAGTATCAGATCCCCGTTAATTTGTGGGTCGATGATCTGATGAGCTTCTCCCATATATTACCCACACTCGATCCGCTAAAAGCCACTCAAACTTTTAATGGCGTGAATATTATTCATTGGACTAAGCCTTTACCCATAGCGTTTGTCGCTGGTTCTGTGATCATCGAGGCCTTTGCCTGTGAATTACCCGAACAGGTAAAAAGCCAACTGGTGCATTTACATCAAGTAGACCCCAAATCTGTGCCTATCTGGTTGAATTTAGAGTATTTAAGTGCCGAAGACTGGGTAGAAGGTTGCCATGGTTTGCCTTCACTACAGGCAAGCGGTTTAAAGAAATATTTCTACTTCCCAGGCTTTAGCGCTAAAACCGGTGGGCTCATTTGCGAGCAAGAGTTGTTTGCCGAGCGCGATGCCTGGCAAGCGGACACGGCCAATAAATTACAGCTTTTTAGTCAGTTAGGCCTTAAGGGGATTGAGGCTCAAGATACTGTGATTAGCATCTTTAGCTATGAGACCGAGGCGCTACCCGCACTATGCGAGTTATGGCAGCAATCGGGCGAAAAAATCCATGCGCTGATCCCTAAAGGGCGCAGCCTAAACAGCCTGAAGCATCTACTCCCCTGTGATATTGCCGCCCTAGTGCCGGGCCAGCAAATAGCCCATGGTAATTTGACTCTGCACATTTTGCCAATGACAGATCAACAGGGGTTTGATCGCCTGCTTTGGAGCTGTGATGTTAATATCGTGCGCGGTGAAGACTCTTTTTTACGCGCCCAATGGGCCGCAAAACCCTTCATTTGGCACATTTATCCCCAAGAAGATGATTATCACCTCGTAAAATTAGAAGCTTTTCTCAAACTTTACTGCGATAATCTGCCACCTAAAATTGCGGGTTATTGGTCTGAATTGAATCTTGCGTTCAACCAAGCACAGCAATCGGCCGTGAGTCTTCACTGGCAAAACCTTAATCCTGTTAATTTGCCCTTGTTGCACCATGCTAAACAATGGCCAATTAATGCATTAAATGCTGCAGATCTCGCTACTCGACTAGTCCAGTTCGTTAAAAACAGCTAAGATACTGCGCGAAAACAGAAAAATCTAAATATAGGAAATAGTGTAATGAAAACTGCTCATGAAATCCGTCCTGGTAACGTGATCATGTTAGATGGCAGCCCATGGGTTGTGCAGAAAACTGAAACAACTCGTTCTGGCCGTAACGCTGCTATCGTTAAGTTAAAGTTGAAAAACTTACTGCTTAACTCTGGTACTGAAACGACTTTCAAAGGTGAAGATAAGTTAGAAGACATCATCTTAGATCGTCTTGACTGTACTTATTCTTACTTTGCTGATCCTATGTTTGTATTTATGGATGCAGAGTACAACCAATACGACGTAGAAGCTGAAAACCTAGGTGATGCAGCGGCTTATATCGTTGACGGTATGGAAGAAACTTGCCAAGTAACTTTCTATGATGGCAAAGCTATCTCCGTTGAAATGCCAACCACTATCGTACGTGAAGTGATCTACACTGAGCCTTCAGCTCGTGGCGATACTTCAGGTAAAGTGATGAAGCCAGCCACTATCACTGGCGGCGGCACCATCAGCGTTGCTGACTTCGTAAAAGTTGGCGACAAGATTGAAATCGACACTCGCACTGGTGAATTCAAGAAGCGCGTATAATCGCCCTTCCCGTTTCCAGACGAAGAAAAGCCAGTGCTTGCACTGGCTTTTTTGTCGCTATTTTTTAGCTAGGCATATAGAAGGTCAGGTACTTAACTGATTAAAAGACATTTTCTTATCAACAAAAGCATTAGCATTGCGGCCCTAAGAAACGTCGCTCCCATGCGCCTATCTCACTCAAATAACTTTGAAACTCAATCTCCTTCACCGACACAAAGCCCGTGACAAAATCATCCCCGAGTAAACGTCTTGCCGAGCCACTTTGGCGCATTTGCGTTAACGCAGCTAAGAACGTAGGCGCGAGATCATGGCTGCTCTCATAGGCGCTACCGGTTTCTGGCGCGCTGGGTGCGAGTTTTTCTTCCATTCCCGCAAGACCCGCAGCCAAAGATGCGGCAATCATCAGATACGGATTAGCATCGGCGCCCGCAATACGATTCTCTACCCGTCTCGCCACCGGCGCACTTAAGGGCACGCGTAAACCTGTAGTGCGATTATCAACGCCCCAGCTTAAATTAATCGGCGCTTGACTGCCGGAAATATAACGTCTGAAGGAATTAATATTAGGCGCGAATAACAACATCAAATCAGGCAGATACTTCTGTAATCCACCGATATAATGATGGAAACGTTCACTGTCGCTGCCGTCCGCATGGCTGAATATATTATTGCCTTTATCATCCACCACACTTTGATGTAAATGCATAGAACTGCCGGGTTGACCCGCTATGGGTTTCGCCATGAAAATCGCGTTCAAGCCATGTTTAATCGCGATTTCCTTCGCCGCATATTTAAACATAAAGGCCTGATCCGCTAAGGTCAGCGGATCGCCATGCACTAAATTAATTTCATACTGCGAGAGCCCCATCTCATGGATCCAAGTATCGCCCTTGATCCCAATCGCATCGATAGCAGCATTAAACTCATCCCAAAATGGCGCCAGTTCATTGAGCATATTCATGCTAAATGCAGATTGGCCGTTTTCAGCTCGGCCACTTTTTGAAATGGGCGCCTGGTAAGGCACACTGGGATCCGTATTGGCTTCAGTCAGATAAAACTCAATCTCAGGGGCGACCACGGGCGTGAGTCCGAGGGCTTGATAGCGGGCCAGCACATTTTTTAAAATGGATCGCGGCGCAAATGGACATAAGTTGCCATCGAGCAACACGCAGTCATGGATAGCAAATGCCCGCGGCACTGTGCTCCAGGGGACCATTTTTAGGGTACTGTAATCGGGAATTAAGAGGAGATCAGGATCGGCATCGGGAAAGATGGGATCGTAGGAATATTCCCCAGTAATCGCCTGCATCGAAATCGCTTGGGCAATGCGTAGCTCAGCTCCCTTAGCAAAGCTTCGGGCTGGCATCAGCTTCCCCCTCGGATAGCCAGAAATATCAGGGAATAAACATTCGACATCACGTATTGTACCGTGCTGGAAAAACGCAGTAAGAAGGGTTGAGTCCATTTGATCCGTTGGCCGCTAATGTTGAAAATAACACCATGAAGGATGCAGAGTATAATCAGGCTTGCTGTTGAAAAGCTATATAGTGAACATAAAAAATGTAAAATATAAATGACAAATTCGTAAAATATAATTTGACAATAACAGCATCGAGTCGCTATGCGTCTATCCTAGTTCAAGCCTAGCGACTCTCCACTATTCACTATCACCATCCATTCACCTTTTACCCACTTTAACCACTGAACCAAATTACGGCAGACATAAAAAAACCAGCCGCAGCTGGTTTCTTATTCTAAACATGAAAGTTTTTACGCAATCACGATAAAGCCGATAAAGGCCAGTACAGCAGCAATAAGCGTATAGGGCAACTGAGTCACAGCATGGCTCACTAAGTTACAACCAGAGCCCTGCGCCGCCAATACGGTTGAATCAGAGTAGAAGCATGCTTGGCTACCAAATGATGATGCCGACAACAGCGCACCGATCACTAAGGGGATATCCGCCCCAACCGATTGCGCTAATGGCATCACGATTGGAATGGTCACCGCAAAAATACCCCAGCTCGACCCAGTGGCAAATGCAAGGATCGCCATGGATAAGAACACCACTGCGGGCAGCAACTTAGGTGTCATAAACGGGCTTAAGGATTCAATGACATACTGGGGCAGTAACAGCTGATCGCATACGTCTTTAAAAACGAACGCGGCAATCACAGTCCCAATGGCGGGTAACATGCTCTTAAAACCATCGATCATTTGATCCATCATCTCGGATAATGGCATTAAACGCTGCACCGCATAATAAGGCAGCGTGATCACTAAGGTCGCTAATAGCCCCTTCCACACATCGATATCGAAATACACGGTAAAGGCTACCAGCAACAGGATAGGGACGAGGAAGTTGTGCAATTTGCCCTGGTTGTCAGCATGCTTAAACTCTTCTTCGATAGCAGCAATGGCATATTCGTCTGAGGTTTGCACTTGGTCAAAATCGACCTGTGCCTGTGCAGGTTCACCCTGCGCCGCACGAAGCTGCGCCGTTTTCATTGGACCAATCGCAGGTACTATGCCTAATACCACCAGTAGCACCATAGCCACGGCTAACCAAGCATAAAGCATGTATGGGATGGCCTGCATGTAAACGCTAATGCCCTGACCTTCCGCTGCCACACCGTTATCGACCAACAAGCCACCAAAGAATACTGCCCAGGTCGATAGGGGCACTAACACACATACGGGCGCCGCTGTTGAATCGACAACATAAGCGAGCATTTCACGGGACACCTTAAACTTATCCGTGACTCGCTTCATGGTTTCACCCACGGTCAGCGCATTGAGATAATCATCAATAAAAATCACAATGCCGAGGATAAAGGTCATAAACAGGGAGGATCTAGGCCCGTTAGCAAATTTAAGTGCATTACGGCCAAACGCCAGCGCGCCGCCGGTACGCACTAACAGCGCGATTAAGGCACCAAAACAGCCACAGACTAAAATCAACCAACCAATGGTTTCATCGGCCATGACTTTTAAGGAGACACTGGCAAAATTATTTAACACTTGGGCAGGGTCGAGTAACAGAAAACCCGTTACCGCACCGATGATCAGGGACAAAATGGGGCGGCGTAACCAAATAGCTAGCACCAAGACCACCAAAGGTGGAATAAGACTTAACGCTGTCGGTTCAGACATGCACTTAGGTCCTCTAAATAAGTCGCCTAAAAGGCAAAAGTTTTTAGAACAGCGCCTGAAATCACCTCGATACAGAGCGCCAACACAGCTGCTTCATGATGACCCTGCTGATAAAACCCGCTAAAAGCTTGCTATCTGAGGTGCCTTGCCAAAAACATCGCGCAGAAAATAAAGCGCATCGAATATTGAGTCAACTATAAATTTATTCTAAGGGAAAATAATTTTACCCGCTCACCCAACAAAAATAATAACAACATGATATTAAACAAATTTAATTGAAAACAATCAAAAGACCACTCGATAGCAGATGCTTAATAAGCATTCAGTTAATTTGCCTAATTATCAATATAGACTCGAACATGGCGTTATCCCAATTTATTAAAAAAGTGTTAAATAAAATCAGTGAGTAAGATCTACTCGCTTAACAACTATCCTCAAGCGTTATCTCTGTACGATAACCCGCCATATAGCAGTTAATGTAAAAGTCATTTCAGCCTTATATCGATTAATTTTTAGAATTTAAAACTTGTATGCATTTTATTAATTGGCCGTTAAAGCATATTTAACTAAGCTTTTTTATGAAAAAAAGTGCCAATCTGTGCTTTAGTCCTCTTCCTTAACCGATAAAATTTCGTTATGGTGCGCTAACTTAAGCCCAAATTAACTGCATGTTTCGAGGTGTAAATGCGCCCTATCATCAAATCCAACAAGCTGGATAGCGTTTGCTATGACATCCGCGGCCCAGTGCACAAGGAAGCCAGACGTTTAGAAGACGAGGGGCATCGGATCCTCAAACTGAATATCGGTAATCCGGCCCCCTTCGGTTTCGAAGCGCCTGAGGAAATTGTGCGCGATGTGATCCTCAATTTACCCAGTGCCCAAGGCTACTGTGAGTCAAAAGGATTATTCTCTGCCCGCAAGGCCATAGTGCAGCATTATCAAGCCCAAGGGATTTTTGGTGTCGATATCGAAGATATCTATATAGGCAACGGCGTTTCAGAACTCATTATGATGGCCATGCAAGGCTTACTAAATACCGATGATGAGATCTTAATCCCCTCACCCGATTATCCCCTGTGGACTGCGGCGGCCAACCTTGCGGGCGGTAAAGCCGTGCATTACCGCTGCGATGAAGAAGCCGATTGGTTTCCCGATCTCAACGACATTAAAAGCAAAATTTCATCGCGTACTCGCGGCATAGTACTGATTAACCCGAATAATCCAACGGGAGCGGTATACAGCAGAGAATTGCTGCTGCAAGTGGTTGAACTCTGTCGTCAACACGATTTGATCCTGTTTGCCGATGAAATTTACGACAAAATTTTATATGACGAAGCTAAACATATTCCGGCGGCTAGTCTGTCTGACGATATTTTAACTGTTACCTTTAATGGGCTATCCAAGGCTTATCGCGTTGCCGGATTTCGTATCGGTTGGATGATGTTATCGGGCAATCTTAAGGCCGCTAAAAGTTACATCGAAGGCTTAGAGATGTTGTCCTCAATGCGCCTGTGTGCAAACGTGCCCAATCAACATGCGATTCAAACGGCCCTTGGCGGTTACCAGAGTATTAATGAGCTTATTTTGCCTAATGGCCGGCTCACGGTGCAAAGGGATGCCTGTTATGAGCTGCTCAACCAAATTCCCGGCGTGAGTGTGAAAAAACCTAAAGGTGCTCTCTATGCTTTCCCAAAACTGGATATGAAAAAATTCAATTTGCGGGATGATGAGCGTTTAGTGCTGGATTTACTCAGGGAAAAGAAAATCCTGTTAGTCCACGGCAGCGCCTTTAACTGGCCAGAGCCCGATCATTTACGTGTGGTATTCTTACCCTATAAGGAAGATCTCACTAAAGCGCTGACCGAGTTTGGTGCATTCCTTGAGACCTATCGACAATAGTCAGTGGGAAGCTAACTGTTGGTCTGTAAAGCGATCCTTGCGATCGCTTTATTTTTTGCCTTTTTCATAAAATCCCTAGGATTTGCGCTCACTTGTCGTTCATGGCTGTGATAGTCTAAGCCAACATTAACGTTAAATCTGTCCTAATAGATTTAAGTGATTTTCATTGCAGATCATGACGTTATCCAGTTAACTCAATAGAAGGATCACTATGAGCCACCTATTTGCCCATTTAGCTCGGATGAAACTCATTCAACGCTGGCCCTTGATGTACAATGTGCGCCCTGAGAATGTACAAGAACATTCATTGCAGGTTGCCATGGTTGCCCATGCACTCGTCATCATTAGCAATAAAAAGTTTGGCACGACGCTCGATCCCCACCAAGCCACGAGTCTGGCGATTTTTCATGATGCCAGTGAGATCCTGACGGGCGACTTACCGACACCGGTGAAATACTTCAATAAAGAGATCGAGGCCGAGTATAAAAAAATCGAGGCTATTGCCGAGCAGCGTATGCTGGATATGGTGCCAGAAGAATTTAAAGAGGATTATCGCAGCCTATTTATCAGCGATTACACCGATCCCCTTTACAAAACCATAGTCAAATCGGCTGATACTCTGTGTGCTTACCTTAAATGCCTAGAGGAGAATCGCGCCGGTAATACCGAATTTAATACCGCCCGTAAACGCCTAGAGGCCATGCTCGCCGCCAATGCCGATCCTGCGGTGAAATACTTTATGGATTGTTTTGTCCCGAGTTTTACCCTGAATTTGGACGAAATAAACAAGATGCTTTGATTTGCTACTGCCGTTAGGAATACCTATGACTTCAAGTGTTTGGCAAGAACGCCGCCATGGCGAAGATAAACAAAGGCGCAACGATCACCGCAGTCCCTATCAAAGAGATAGGGCGCGTATCCTCCACTCCGCCGCCTTTCGTCGTTTGCAAGCAAAAACCCAAGTGCTCGGTGTGGGCATGAATGACTTCTATCGCACGCGGTTAACCCATTCACTCGAAGTTTCGCAAATTGGTACGGGGATCGCCGCCCAGTTAATCCGAAAATATCCTGAGCATAAGCCCCTACTCGATTCCATGAGCCTGCTGGAAGCCTTATGCCTTGCCCATGATATTGGCCATCCGCCCTTTGGCCACGGTGGTGAAGTGGCATTGAATTACATGATGCGCGATCATGGCGGCTTCGAAGGCAATGGCCAAACCTTGCGCATTTTATCTAAGCTTGAGCCCTACACCTTAGATTTTGGAATGAATCTCTGCCGCCGTACTATGCTGGGGATTTTGAAATACCCAGCACCGCGCTCGCAGCTATTTGTCCCATGTGAGCATACGGAGATCACCAGCCACAGACAGCTTAAACCCTCACAATGGCCACCCGTTAAGGGCATATTCGACGACGATAATGACATTTTTGCCTGGGTGCTTGAGCCCTTATCAGAGTCGGATAGAGCGCGTTTTACTTCGGCCCAGCAAAGCACTCACCCGGCCTTGCACCACTATCCACATCTGCGAACCCAGTTTAAATCCTTCGACTGCTCGATTATGGAATTGGCGGACGATATCGCCTATGCGGTGCATGATCTTGAAGATGCAATCGTGATGGGCATAGTCACAGCATCCCAATGGCAGCAGGATGTCGCACCGACACTGACCCACAGCAATGATGCTTGGATAAAGCAAGAGCTAGCCGATATTGGCAAAAAACTGTTCTCCCACGAGCATCATCTGCGTAAGGATGCCATAGGCACACTGGTCAATGGTTTTGTCACAGCCATTATCATCACCGAAGATCCGGCCTTCGAAGAACCTTTACTGCGCTTTAATGCCAACCTTGAACCCGAATTTGCCATTGCGCTCAATGTACTTAAGCAATTGGTATATAAATACGTTATTCGTAAACCCGAAATGCAAATGCTCGAATATAAGGGTCAGCAGATTGTGATGGGATTATTTGAAGCTTTTGCTTCCGATCCCGAGCGCTTATTGCCGCTGAACACCCAGGAGCGCTGGCGCGAAAGTGAGCAACAGGGTTTAAACAGTCACAGAGTGTTGGCGGACTATATTTCGGGAATGACAGATGAGTTTGCGGGGCGATTATATCAGCAATTATTTAGCCCCAAAGCGGGCTCGAATGTCGAACTGAGCAAAGAAATGTAGGCAAGCAACATTGAGTTTCCTACTTTTATAAAAGCCTGACTTTCAATAGCGCCAACTATCACAGCCATTCTTTATCACCCTGTGAAAAATGAAAGACAAAAAACCACCTCGCGGTGGTTTTTATTTTTACTATTTCGAGCTCAGCTTATAAAGCACCGATAGCATCCTTACAAAGCTGAGTGATACGGTCCCAATCACCCTGCTCCATTGCATCCGTTGGCGCTATCCAGCTACCACCAATACAATCGACATTTTTAAGGGCCAAATAATCTTTATAGCTGCTTGGCGTAATGCCACCCGTTGGGCAGAAGCGAATATCCGCGAGTGGGCCAGAAAAGGCTTTCAGAGCATCCACACCGCCCGAGGCTTCCGCCGGGAAGAATTTAAAGTGGGTGTAACCGAGTGCCATTCCTGCCATCACCTCTGAAATACTGGCAACACCAGGGATCAAAGGGATAGGCCCCTTCATCCCTGCTTTAAGTAAATCAACCGTGGCACCCGGTGTGATAATAAACTGCGCGCCAGCGGCAATGGCTTGCTCGAGTTGGGCTTCATTTAAAATGGTACCCGCGCCGACTAAGGCCTCTGGTACTTCCTTCGCAATTTTAGTGATAGCTTCAAGGGCGCATGGGGTGCGTAAAGTGACTTCTAACACAGTGATCCCACCGGCAACCAGTGCCTTAGCTAGGGGGACTGCATGCTCTATTTTGTTAATCACCATCACAGGAACAATAGGGCTGCGTTTAAAAATATCTTGTGGTTGTAATGACCAGTTATTCTCAAGCATTGCGTTATTCTTCCTTAGTATTAATAAAGTTCATCGATGGCGTTCGTACAGCGCGCACCCGTTTCAGGACTGCTCAAGTTTGCACGCAGTGCGCTAAATAACTCGCGACCCATACCATAACGTGAACGATGTAAATTCACCTCACCCACGGCTCTGGCGGCAAGTTCAGCCTCGGACACCAGTAGGCTGAGTTCACCAGTGAGCGCATCGACGCGGATCAAATCGCCATCTTGTACTTTGGCAATTAAACCACCATCTAGGGCTTCTGGCGTTAAGTGAATGGCGGCAGGCACTTTGCCCGATGCGCCCGACATACGACCATCGGTCATCAGTGCCACTTTAAAGCCTTTATCCTGCAGCGAGCCTAAGAGTGGCGTTAGCTTATGTAGCTCAGGCATGCCATTGGCTTTTGGACCTTGCCCTTTAACGACTACGACACAATCCCTATCTAAAGCGCCAGCTTTAAATAAGGCATCGAGTTTATTTTGATCGTCAATCACGACGGCTGGCGCTTCCACCACCCGGTGCTGGTCTTGAACCGCAGAGACTTTAATCACGGCGCGGCCAAGGTTACCCTTAAGCAATTTTAAACCACCGTTATTTTGGAAAGGCGATGCGACCGAGGTTAAAACTTCGGTATCTAAACTTACCGTTGGACCATCGACCCAACGCAACTCACCATCGAGCAGTTTTGGCTCTTGGGTGTAACGGTGAAGACCAAAGCCCGCCACAGTATTCACATCTTGGTGCAGTAATCCGGCATCGAGCAATTCTTTAATTAAGAACGCCATACCGCCCGCGGCGTGGAAGTGGTTAATGTCCGCATGACCGTTTGGATAGACGCGGGCCAGTAGAGGCACTGCATCGGATAACTCGGAAAAATCATCCCAGTTCACTATGATGCCCGCCGCACGAGCCGCAGCGACGATATGCATGGTCAAATTTGTGGAACCACCCGTAGCCAACAGCGCCACTATGCCATTGACGACGGATTTTTCATTAACAATTTCACCAATCGGGCTGTATTGAGTGCCCATTTCGGTTAAACGACAAACCTGCTTGGCCGCCATTTTATTTAAGGCTTCACGCAGTGGGTCGTCTGGATTCACAAAGGATGAGCCAGGTAACTGCAGACCCATCACTTCAAGCATCAGCTGGTTTGAGTTGGCGGTACCATAGAAGGTACAAGTCCCCGCGCTGTGGTAAGACTGGGCTTCGGCTTCAAGCAGCTGCGCACGGTCTACTTTACCTTGGGCAAATTGCTGGCGAATGCGGGCTTTTTCTTTGTTTGGAATACCGGACTTCATTGGGCCAGCTGGCACAAACAGCATAGGTAAGTGACCAAAACTTAAGGCACCAATTAACAGGCCGGGCACGATTTTATCGCAAATACCGAGCAGTAAAGCGCCATCAAACATGTTGTGGGATAACCCCACCACCGTTGCCATGGCAATCACTTCGCGGCTCAGTAGGCTCAATTCCATACCCGGCTGACCTTGGGTCACACCGTCACACATAGCAGGAACACCGCCCGCCACCTGCGCGACACTGCCGACTTCCTGACAGGCTTTTTTCAGCAGTTCAGGATAGCTTTCATAGGGTTGGTGCGCAGATAACATATCGTTAAATGCCGTGACTATGCCGATGTTCGCCTTAGTCAATTGTCGTAAGGCATTTTTATCGTCTGGATTACAGGCGGCAAAACCATGGGCTAAGTTACCGCAACTTAAGGAACTGCGGTGCACGCCATGGTTACGAGCATCGTTCAATGCGGCAAGATAAGCGGCACGTGACGCTGTGCTACGGGCAATAATTCTGTCGGTAACGGCTTGAACTACTGGGTTCATGATTACTGAGTGCATTGTGACTCCTTAAGCGCTCCAGAACACATCAACGGGCGTTTTACGCTGCGCTAATACGGCTCTGATAGGCATAGCATTAACATCATCATTCTCTAAGGCTTGACGATATACGGATAATTTCTGTCCCCCGACCAAATGCAGATAAATTTGTCTGCTATTGAGAATCGCACTTTTGGACAAGGTGATCCTGCCGTGGGGAGCCGTTGTCGGGTGAGTTGCCACACACAGCGCCGGCGTGGATAACGCTTCGTTTAGTTCCGCACTGCAGGGAAACCATGAGCAAGTGTGACCATCATTGCCCATACCCAGTACGACCACATCGAAGGGACGGGGAAAGTTAGACAATGACTCAGCAGCCATATCGGCGCCCGCTTCGGCGGTGGAAAACATATTTTTCAAACCGCGGAATTTGGCATTAGCGGCGCGATTTTGCAGTAGATGTTCACGCACTAGCCGCTCATTCGATGCACTGTCTTCGACATCGACCCAGCGCTCATCGGCAAGTGTGATGTAAACATCGCTCCAGTCAATCGATTGCATACTGAGCAATTCAAATAACTTAAGCGGTGTCGAACCACCGGAGACCACTAGGCTCGCTTTACCGCGAGCATCAACGGCTTCCTGTAACTGACTGGCAATTTTATTCGCCAGCTGTAGCTCAAGCGCCGCAGGGGTATCAAAGGATTTAAATACGGTTTCTTTTATCATCGAAGCCCCCTATTCATCCCACGAGCGGCCATCTTTGGTGATCAAGGCAACCGATGCCACCGGCCCCCAAGTACCCGCAGGATAAGGTTTTGGTTTTTCGTTACTTTGTTCCCAGGATTGGATAATGCCATCGACCCAAGTCCATGCCTGCTCCACTTCATCGCGGCGCACGAACAGGGCTTGATTACCGAGCATAGCTTCGAGTAATAGTCGTTCATAGGCATCGGCAATACGTTCGTTTTTAAAGGTATCCGAGAAACTCAAATCGAGTTTAGTGGTTTGTAAACGCTGCTTCTGCTCTAGCCCTGGCACCTTGTTCATCATCTGGATCTCAACCCCTTCATGGGGCTGCAGACGAATAGTCAGCTTGTTCGGTGGCAGATTACGGTAGCTTGAGCGATACAGGTTATGGGGTGGATTTTTAAAATACACCACAATTTCAGAACTCTTAAACGGCATACGTTTGCCGCTACGCAAATAAAAAGGCACCCCAGCCCAACGCCAATTGTCGATATCGACACGCAGCGCCACAAAGGTCTCAGTGTGAGACTGAAGATTGGCACCCTCTTCCTCTAAATAGCCAGGAACTGGACTGCCCTTTAAGAAACCGGCGCTATACTGACCGCGTACGGTATTTTCATACACATTGTCGGCATTGATGGGCCGCAGTGACTTAAGCACTTTTACCTTTTCATCACGGATACTGTCGGCGTCTAAGTTCACTGGTGGATCCATTGCAACCAGTGTCAGCACTTGCAGCAAATGGTTTTGGATCATGTCGCGCATTTGACCCGCTTTATCGAAATAACCCCAGCGGCCTTCAATCCCGACTTCTTCTGCCACTGTGATCTGGACATGGTCAATGGTCCGGTTGTCCCATTTAGAGGCGAACAAAGAGTTAGCAAAACGCAGCGCAATCAAGTTCTGGACGGTTTCTTTCCCTAAATAATGGTCGATGCGATAAACCTGACGTTCTTTAAAATAGGCGGAAACTTGATCATTGATAACATGGGAGGATGCTAAATCGGAACCGATGGGTTTTTCGAGTACCACGCGAGAATCGCTGTGGATAAGATTTTGTTCATGTAAACAGCGGCAGATTTCGCCAAAAATAGCGGGTGGCGTCGCAAAGTAACTGACCATCACTCGCTCTTCTGGCTTGAGCAAATCATGGAAGGCACTGTAGCCTGCAGAATCAGTAAAGTTAGTGCCTATATAGTGGCAGCGGGACAGGAAGCGTTGGAGTGTGACTTCGCAAAGGGGTTCTTTGACGAAGGTGTTTAACGCAATAATGACTAACTCTCTAAATTCATCCTGACTAAACTCATCCTTTGCGACACCGATCACTTTCGTATCTTTATCGAGAAGTTCAGCCTTATCTAACTGGTATAAAGAAGGTAACAACTTGCGTCGTGCCAAGTCGCCTTTAGTACCAAAGAGTACGAAGTCACAAGCTTTGGCGCCTGATGTTGTTTTGCCCATTGCGTTACGCTCTCCTTTGTATGTCGTGTCCCTTCATGCCGATGAAGAAATCCACACTTTTGTTGTAATATAACAACAGAATTTGTTAAATGCATCTATTTTTATCAATATTAACATTTTAGCTAACTAGGCACTTAGGGCATAAATCTGATATGCTTTTTGTGCTTAAATTACTGAAGGTAGTAAAATCTTATTTCAAAATTGTACTAAAAAATTACTACAAAGCAGCTATTTAGTGGTGTAACCATTTTGCTCTGCCCCACTAAACAAAAATAAATAAAATTACATTCTCAATTTAGCGGACGTACGCGTATGAATACCCTAGAAAAGGTTCAAAAAAGCCTCACCCATTTTAGTAAGTCAGAACGCAAGGTTGCAGAGGTGATCTTAGCATCCCCACAAACAGCGATTCATTCCAGCATCGCCACACTGGCTAAGATGGCAGATGTCAGTGAACCTACTGTGAATCGTTTCTGTCGCCGCTTAGATACCAAAGGCTTCCCTGATTTTAAGTTACATCTGGCACAAAGTCTTGCTAACGGTACGCCTTATGTGAGTCGCCATGTTGAAGAAGATGATTCTCCCGAGTCTTACACGACAAAAATCTTTGAATCTTCAATGGCTTCGTTAGATACCGCCCGTCAAAGTTTAGATGTTTCAGCCATTAACAAAGCGGTTGATATTCTGACTCAAGCTAAGACCATTTCCTTCTTTGGCTTAGGCGCTTCGGCCTCTGTGGCCCATGATGCACAAAATAAATTTTTCCGTTTTAATGTGCCTGTCATCTGTTTTGACGATGTTCTTATGCAGCGTATGAGCTGTATCAACAGCAATGAAGGTGATGTTGTGGTGCTCATATCCCACACTGGCCGCACTAAGTCATTGATTGAAATAGCACGTTTAGCCAGAGAAAACGGCGCCGCTGTGATTGGTATTACGGCACGCAACTCACCGCTGTCGATGGAATGTACACTGCCAGTGACAATGGAGGTACCAGAAGATACCGATATGTATTTGCCTATGGCCTCGCGTTTAGCCCAATTGGTGACTATAGATGTATTGGCAACGGGTTTTACGCTACGCCGCGGCCCACGTTTCCGTGACAACCTTAAACGCGTTAAAGAAGTGCTGAAGGAATCTCGTATCAATAAAGATCCGATACTGTAATTCACTTCCTATCCTAAAAATGGCTAGTACCAATCCACCACCTAGCCATTTTTAGTGCAAATTTCAGCGATGCCTCACAATTTTGAAACATAACTTTAGATCAATTTGATTGTAACTTTACTACATAATCTGGAATAGCATGGTAATATAGTCCCAAGATTTTTTAACTTTAACGGAGTATCTTATGTTCCGCAGAACCAAAATCGTCACCACCCTTGGTCCCGCCACTGATCGTGATGATAATCTACGCCGCATCATCGCGGCAGGTGCAAATGTTGTACGTCTAAACTTTTCCCACGGCTCCCCTGAAGATCACTTAAAGCGCGCAACTCAAGCCCGCGAAATAGCAAAAGAATTGGGTGTTCATGTTGCTATTCTTGGTGACTTACAGGGCCCTAAAATTCGTGTTTCTACTTTCAAGGACAACAAAAAAGTCCAATTGAAATTAGGTCAAGCCTATACCTTAGATGCTGACTTAGCGAAAGGCGAAGGCGACGAAAACCAAGTCGGTATCGACTATAAGCAGCTGCCTGACGATGTAAATGTCGGTGACATTCTGATGCTAGACGATGGCCGAGTGCAATTACGTGTCGAACGTGTTGAAGGCCGTAAAGTCCACACTACAGTGACAGTTGCTGGTCCTTTATCTAACAATAAAGGTATTAACAAGCAAGGTGGTGGTCTTTCTGCTGCGGCGCTGACGGAAAAAGATAAGGCTGACATTCTGACGGCAGCCATGATCCAAGTGGATTACTTGGCGGTCTCTTTCCCTCGCAGTGGTGCCGATCTCGACTATGCCCGTTCATTAGCACAACAAGCCGGCAGTAATGCTCTTATTGTTGCCAAAGTTGAACGTGCCGAAGCGGTTGCCAGTGACGAAGCCATGGATGATGTGATCCTCGCCTCTGACGTTGTCATGGTTGCCCGTGGTGACTTAGGGGTTGAAATCGGTGATGCGGCCCTGGTTGCCGTGCAGAAAAAACTCATCGCCCGTTCACGTCAATTGAACAAAATCGTTATCACTGCAACGCAGATGATGGAATCGATGATTTCGAGCCCAATGCCAACCCGCGCCGAAGTGATGGACGTTGCGAACGCTGTGCTCGATGGCACCGACGCTGTGATGCTATCAGCTGAAACGGCGGCGGGAGATTTCCCTGAAGAAACAGTGAAAGCCATGGCGAACGTGTGTCTGGGCGCCGAGTCTCATCCAAGTGTGAAAGTCTCTAAGCATAGATTAGATGCACGATTCACCTCGGTTGAAGAAACTATCGCGCTATCAACCATGTACGCGGCAAACCACCTTGAAGGTGTTAAAGCGATTATCGCCTTAACCGAATCGGGCGCAACCCCGAAACTGATGTCACGCATCAGCTCTTCACTGCCGATCTTAGGTTTATCCCGTCATTCTACGACGCTGGCAAAAATGGCGCTGTATCGTGGTGTATTACCGATTTACTTCGATTCAACTATCTATCCAGCCGATCTATTAGCGCAAAAAGCTTTAGAGGCTCTGACCACAGCCGGCTATTTACAAAGCGGTGATTTAGTCTTGATGACTAAGGGTGACGCGATGGAAACCATCGGTGGCACAAACACCTGTAAAGTGCTGATCGTCGCTTAAGTTTCTTCTCGTGACTCAAGCGGGTTAGAAACCAAGCCAATAAAAAACCACCTGATAAAGGTGGTTTTTTTATACCTGCAATTCGTTGTGACTGTTGTGGCTTATCAGAGAAAAATCCAAGCGGCTCAATAGAACATAAACCGCTTAGACTGCATCACTCAAACAATAGAAATGCTCAGATTACAGCACTGGCGATCACTACAGGGTCTCAAAGTCATTCACGTTAATTGCCGCTAAACGTAGCTTATCGGCATGCTGTAACTTTTGCTCTTCATCGGCAGTGATAACACCAGTCTCGAGTGCTTTTGCGAACAGGACGAGATTTGGCACTTTGGCTGGCAACTCTCCGGCGCGCTGGGCTTTCTTCAGTTTTTTATAGATATCTTTACAGGCATATTGTGCCACAAAGGCTTGTTCAACCTCGGCAATTCCCCCGATATCACCTTCAAACTCAGGACAAAGGAAAGTAATACGCTCACGGGCTGGCCCTGGTTTTAACATCCCCCCTACCAGTTCGGTGACCATTTTATCACTTGGCGCATTAAAGTGATTGCCGAGCGGGAAGATTAAACCGCGTAGTAGCCATGCCACGGGACGACTTGGGAAGTTACGAATTGTGTCTTCCAATGCTTTCGCCGCTAAGTGTAAACGGTTAGCCATGACATACCGCACTGCAGGTAAATCATCCTGCTGACGACCATTGTCTTCAAACAGTTTTAGGGTGGCAGAACCTAAATACAACTGGCTCAATACGTCGCCCATACGGGCCGAGAGCATTTCTTTGCGCTTTAAATCGCCGCCCATGATCAGCATTGATAAGTCTGTTATTAACGCTAAGGCCGAGGATATGCGCGTCATATCTTTATAGTACTGCTTTGTTTCACCACTTACTGGCGCGCTGCCAAAACGGCTGCCGGTTAACGCATTAAACAAGGCACTGAAGGCGTTGCGGGTGGCATAGCCCATATGGCCTATCAACAATGAATCGAACCGCTCGAGCGCTTCATGCTGATTTTCCATCGCGGCCGCTTCCATCTCAGCCAGCACGTAAGGATGGCAGCGAGTCGCTCCTTGCCCAAAAATCATCAAGGAACGGGTTAAAATATTTGCCCCTTCCACAGTGATTGAAATCGGGTTTGACATATAAGGGTGGCCTAAATAGTTTTTCGGCCCTAATTGAATACCCTTACCCGATTGAATATCCATCGCATCGTTCATCACAGAGCGACCTAATTCCGTCATGTGGAACTTAGCAATGGCAGTCACGACTGAGGGTTTCACCTTAAGATCGATACCTGTGGTCGTTAAACGACGCGCAGCTTCTAACTGGTAAGTATTGGCAATAATACGGGCAAGTGCTTCTTGCACCCCTTCAAATTGGCCAATTGCCATACCAAACTGGTGACGCACATAGCTGTAGGCAGTTGTCGTCTTAGTCGCCATATGACCAGAGGCCGTTGCCAATGCGGGGAGTGAAATGCCACGGCCGGCGGATAAACACTCGACCAGCATACGCCAGCCTTTACCCGCAAAATCAGGGCCACCGATAATCCAATCCAGCGGGATAAACACTTCTTTACCTTGGGTGGTGCCGTTCATAAACGCCATGCCCAGTGGATTATGGCGACGACCAATGACCACACCAGGATGATCTGTGGGGATCAGTGCGCAGGTAATGCCTAAGTTTTTCTTATCCCCAAGCAAACCGTCAGGGTCGCGCATTTGAAACGCTAAACCGAGAACCGTCGCTACAGGTGCGAGCGTGATATAACGCTTATCCCAGGTGAGTTTAAGGCCGAGCATTTCTTCGCCATTGAAGGTATCACGGCACACAATCCCCACATCGGGGATAGCGCCTGCATCACTGCCAGCCTCGGGGCCTGTTAACGCAAAGCAAGGAATTTCATCGCCTTTGGCCAAGGCCGGTAACCAACGCTCTTTTTGCTCGCTGGTACCATAGTGAGTCAATAGCTCACCTGGGCCTAAGGAGTTCGGCACCATAACCGTTACCGCGGCGCTGACGCTACGGCTGGCTAATTTGCTGACAATAGTAGAGTTGGCATAGGCCGAAAACGCTTTACCACCGAATTTTTTCGGGATGATCAGCGCAAAGAAGCCTTCTTTCTTGAAGTATTCCCACAACTCTGGCGGCAAATCTTTACGGTTATGCACTATGTCGAAATCATCGATCATCGTCAGTGCCGTCATCACTTGATTATCGATAAAGTCTTTTTCTTCGGCGCTCAGCACAGGTTTGCCGTAGCTGTGCAAGGTATTCCAATTCGGATTGCCGCGGAATAACTCCCCTTCCCACCACACATCGCCCGCTTCCATCGCTTCACGCTCAGTATCGGATAATGGCGGTAAGACTTTTTTGAAAAAATGAAATACAGGCTGGGTAATAAATTGCTTTCTGATATTTTTGACCGCAAACAACAGGACAACGGCTATCAGGGCAAGGATTATAATCGTTAACATGATCAAGACCTTTTATTAAGATGCAACGGGGACTGAAACACCAGCCGCCATGTAGGGAATCACTTTACGGATAACGGCTTCGATGTCGTTATGCTCACCAAACTCCGCCGCAGCAATATCGTTTAAGGCATCGGCGGACGCCATAGTGAACACGATAGTGCCGAGGGTAAAGTGTAAGCGCCAGAACATCTCTGCGGGTGGAATATGGGGTGCACTGGCCGAAACGGCCCTGACAAAGGTATCTAAATGTTGGCCATAGTGGGTGGTGATAAACCAACGCAAGTGCCCTTGGCTTTCGATATAACCTCGGCCCAAAAGCTGGAGGAAAATCGTGGTGCCTTCAGTACGTAACTTATTAAGATCTAACAGTGGATTGACTAAAGAAGAGAAGATCTCTTCTAGGCTAGCCTGTGACGATGCGGCATTCAATCGCTTTATTTCAGTCGCCGCAGCTGGCATAAACATATCTAAATAACGGGCTAACACCGCACGGATAAGCTCCTTTTTAGAGCCAAAGTGGTAATTAACCGATGCCAGATTCACCTCAGCTTTGCTGGTGATGAGTCGCAGGGAGGTTTCGGAAAAGCCCCTTTCCGCGAACAGTTTTTCCGCGGCATCAAGAATTCTCGTTTTTGTATCGGATCGACTTGCCATTCCGTGACCTTGAATTAATTTAAAACACTCGTTTAAATTAAACATTGACACTCAGGATGTCAAACTAAAAATGGCCAAATAAGCTGCTTTAACGACGCCAAGGCCAACAAAATATTAACTGATCACCACAAACAATAAAGAAAGCCATTAAGCCTTGTGCAAAAAACACCTTTGTTAGGTAAAATGCGTAACACAAAAACAACAAAGGATTGCAACACATGGCTATTCGATTGAATCGTCCCACAAAAATCGCCTTTACTGTCGCGTTAGCGTTGGGATTAACCGCGTGTAATGATGCACAAGACAAAACCGAAAGCACGGCGCCTTCGCAAACGGCAACGGTAAATGCTGTACCAGATAAGGCGCAGGCCATTGCCTTTATTAATGATGCCGAAGCCCAAATGGCGCAGTTATCCATAGAGTCCAACCGAGCAGAGTGGATTTATAGCAATTTTATTACCGATGATACTGCAGCGTTATCCGCTGCGGTCGGTGAGAAAATCAGTGCGGCATCGGTAAAATTTGCTACCGAGGCGGCCAAGTACGCCAATGTGGACCTCGATCCCGTTAATACCCGTAAGCTCAACATACTGCGCAGCGCCTTAGTGTTACCCGCCCCGCTCGATCCTGCGAAAAATGCCGAGCTTGCCCAAATAAGCTCCGAATTGAATGGCTTATACGGCAAAGGAAAATACTGTTTTGCCGATGGTAAGTGCATGACTCAGCCAGAACTTTCGACGCTGATGGCCGAATCACGCGATCCAGCCAAACTGTTAGAAGCATGGAAAGGCTGGCGTGAAATCGCTAAACCTATGCGCCCGTTATTCCAGCGGGAAGTCGAATTAGCCAATGAAGGCGCTAAGGATCTTGGTTATGCCAATCTGTCTGAGCTATGGCGCAGTCAGTATGATATGAAACCCGATGATTTCTCACAGGAACTCGATCGTCTCTGGGGCCAAGTGAAGCCGCTTTATGAATCCTTGCACTGTTATGTGAGGGGGGAACTCAACCGAGAATATGGCGATGCTATTGCGCCGACAACGGGCCCTATCCCCGCCCACTTACTCGGCAACATGTGGGCCCAGCAATGGGGCAACGTATATGACTTAGTGGCACCCGATGATGCCGATCCGGGTTACGATGTCACCGAACTCTTAGAAGAAAAAGGCTATGACGAGCACAAAATGGTGAAACAAGCAGAAAGCTTTTTCACTTCCTTAGGTTTTGCCGCACTACCCGAAAGCTTCTGGGCTCGTTCTTTATTTGTTCAGCCAAAGGATCGTGATGTGGTTTGCCACGCCTCGGCCTGGGATCTGGATAATCTCGACGATATCCGCATTAAGATGTGTATCCAGAAAACCGCCGAAGACTTTAGTGTTATTCACCATGAGCTTGGGCATAATTTCTACCAGCGCGCCTATAAAATGCAACCATTCCTGTTTAAAAACAGTGCTAACGATGGTTTCCATGAGGCCATTGGCGATACCATCGCCCTCTCCATCACGCCGAGTTACTTAAAGCAAATTGGCCTATTAGAAGATGTGCCCGATGCCTCTAAGGATATAGGTTTATTGCTCAAACAAGCCCTAGATAAAATTGCCTTTCTCCCCTTTGGTTTAATGATCGATCAATGGCGCTGGAAGGTCTTTAGTGGCGAAATCACTCCGGCGCAATATAACCAAGCCTGGTGGGATTTAAGGGAGAAATATCAAGGCGTAAAAGCGCCGACTCAACGCAGTGAAGCTGACTTTGATCCCGGCGCTAAATACCATGTGCCAGGCAATGTGCCTTATACGCGTTACTTCCTTGCCCATATTTTGCAATTCCAGTTCCATCAAGCCCTGTGTGAAACTGCGGGCGATAAAGGGCCAGTTCATAGATGCAGTATTTATGGCAATCAAGCAGCCGGTGAAAAGCTCAATAAAATGTTAGCGTTAGGCTCGAGTCAGCCCTGGCCTGTCGCCTTGAAAGAAGTCACAGGTAAAGACACTATGGATGCAAAAGCCGTACTGGACTATTTTGCGCCACTGAAAATATGGCTTGATGAGCAAAATACCGCCGCTAATCGTCAATGCGGTTGGTAATCTAATCGTCATCTTGTGATATATAAAACAAAAATGCCCAAATCGATTGGGCATTTTTATTTTCCACTAAACTGCACTCCCTTAACGCCAGCCCATCCCCTTGCGATTAGCTTCTTTATTTTCAAGCTTAAGCTGCTCGGATTTCGTTAGCATCACATACAAAACCCCCGTTCCACCCTGTTCTGTTTTCGCCGAATGATAGGCAAGCACCATATCAAGCTGAGATAACCAATGAGATACTGCGGATTTCAGTAGCCCTGCGACAGGTTTACTATTATGGCCTTTGCCATGAATGAGCATGACGCAGCGTTCTCCATGGGCCTGCGCCGCTAACAGGTAATTGAGCAATGCATCACGGGCCTGACTCAAACGGTAGGCATGTACATCTAACTCCATCTTAATGCTGTACTGCCCCAGCCTTAAGCGCTTAAATACCGCGCCCTGCACCCCTTCTCGCTTAAAGCTGACAATATCATCGGGTGCCATTATCGGGATTAAACTTAAATCCAAGGGCATACAGGTCAAATAAGCCTCACGTTGCAGCGCATCACGGCGCTGAATTTGCTCAACCGTTAATGCCTTAGGTTGTAAATTCACCGCTTTTACATCGCCCTTAAGTGGCACAACACCCGCCATTTCTTCAAAAAACAGCGCAGCTCCATCATCCAGCATGGCATGCTCCTTCCACTACTTTAGTATTAACGCACATTTTTAGTGCAGAAACACACTTTGTAAACATTCAACACTTTAGTTCACTGGGCGCCTACATTATAGTGGCGCCATGATTGCTCGATTAGAATAATGTAATGAGATTTTTGCTGCTAGCCCTGATATGCCTATTGTCGACCTCAAGTTTCGCCAATCCAGCTAAAACCAAAACGACTGCAACGGCGGATCAGCTGATCAATGCCAATTATTTACTCTTTACTAAGGCCTTTAACGAGCTCGCCCCTGAAGTCACCGGCGAAATTTACACTGAAGATGCCAGTTATCTCTCTGAAAGCCAAAGTAAAGAAATCTATTATGGCCGCGACAGCATAGTGGCGATTTATCAAAAGTTTTTCGATAAAATCCGCACTAAAAAAGCACGTATTGATATCGATTTTCGCATACTGAAACGTAAAATGGTCGGCAACAGCGCCATAGATACCGGCTATTATTTAGTGCGATTCTACCCCGCCGAAGAGACCGGTGAACCTGTGAGTGAATTTGCAGGCAAATTTGTTATTGGGACGCAAAAAGTGTCTTCGACTCGCTGGAGTGTCACCTTAGATATGAATAACCGAGCAGAGCCTAGCTTCTATCTCAATGCTAAGCCAGTGCCTAACTTATACTATGGTCGTCAGTTCTCACCTTTGCCCGACAGCAAAAAAACAAAATAGTCTAACCCCATTATTTTATAGCTAATTTTTAAGTTTTATACCTATGGTTTCAGATATTTCCTGCCCCTGCGGCAGCACAAAAAACTATCAAGATTGCTGTAAACCACTGCATATCCATGTGGATGGTGGGGAGCAAATAGCAGATTCGCCCGAGCAGCTTATGCGGTCGCGTTACTGTGCGTTTGTGTTGAAAAATTTTGATTACATTATTAAGACTCACCACCCCGATTTTCTCGAGGATCTAACCCTAGCAAGCCTGCAAAGCGGGCCCCATCCCCACTGGCTCGGGCTCGATGTGCTTGATTCAAGGGAGCAACTCGACGCCTCAGGGCAAAGGGAGGGAACGGTAACCTTTAAGGCTTGGTATAAGCTCGAGGGTGAGATAGATGCTATCTATGAATGCTCAGAGTTTGTTCATCAACAGGGGCGATGGTATTACACCCAAGGCAGGCAGATGAGGACTAAATTACCCGGCAGAAATGATCCCTGTGTTTGTCATAGCGGTAAAAAATTTAAGCAATGTTGCTTAAAGACGCTTTAAAACGCCTATAGCTTTGATTCTGCTAATCACTTTTAATACCCAGTATTAGGCTGTATTGAGGCGAATAGTTAGTGCGTCACCATAGGCGTGCTTTTCGCCGACAATAAAAACTGGGCAAACTCTGGCTCTCGCAGTGCAGGACTGTACAAATACCCCTGTGCCTGGTGACATAGACTCTTGGCCAAAAAGTCCTCCTGCTCCGAAGTTTCAACCCCCTCTGCCGTTAACGAAATATTCAGCGCGCTCGCCATAGCAATAATCGCGGACACAATTTCACGGCTCTCACGGCTTACCGTTAGATCTGAGATAAAGGAGCGGTCTATTTTCAACTTACTGATCGGGAACTGTTTTAAGTAACGCATCGAACTGTAGCCAGTGCCAAAATCGTCGATAGCCAATCCAACACCTAACTCGGCTAACTCTTGGCACAGTATAGTTGCATGGCGAATATCGCCCATTAACTCTGTTTCAGTAATTTCGAGGATCAAGGTTTTGGGCTTCAAGCGGTAGCGAGTCAGTAATTGCCACACCTGTTCGTACAAATTGCCACTAAAGAATTGCCGCGCAGACACATTCACATGCATGCTCAGATCGGGGTTATGGTGCTGCCAAAGATTTAACTGCCGACAAGCCGCCTCAAGCACCCAACTACCAATCGCGTTAATCATCCCCGATTGCTCGGCGATATCGATAAATGCCCCAGGGTAAAGCACCCCTTTTTTCGGGTGATGCCAACGGATCAACGCCTCGGCACCTATGTAGGTTTGCTGCTCAAGATCCCTTAGGGGTTGATAATAAAGCTCAAACTGCCGCCCACGAATGGCACTGTGCAGATCGCGCTCAATTTGTGCATCTTCCTTAAAAGCACTGAGTAACGTGCTGTTAAATACTTGAATTGCTGTGCCCTTTTTCTTTTTCGCGTATTGCACGGCAATATCTGCGCAGGTTAAAGGTGCGAATAAATTAGCCACGGAGGCAATATCGACCACGGCTAAAGCGGGTTTAGGCTCTATTTGCTCGCGCCCGATCAATATAGGCATGGCTAAATGTTGATATAAACGCGTACTGAAATAGTCGAGATCATAAACGGCCTGACTGTCCGTCAGTAGCACGGCAAATTCATCACTCCCGACTCGGGCAATTTCAGTGGCTTTATTGACCTCAGAAAAATGTTTTAAGCGCCGCCCAATTTCAATTAATAGACTGTCGCCATTCTCATGGCCGTAGGTGTCGTTAAAACGCTTAAATCCAACCAGATCGACAAGGAGCAGCAACCCCTCCGTTGTACGTTCTAACACTCGATTGAAATGACTACGATTATGGAGTCCCGTCAAGCTGCAGCGCCAGGCTAAACGCTCGAGTTCCGCCTTATAATTGTGTTCATCGGTACTTTCTTCCCCCGACACTAAGGCGTAGTGGTTGCCACGGTCGGTAATAAACTGACTAACAACAAATTTAAGCCAATAACGGCTGCCGTCCACACGGCTAAACTGCACTTCCCCCTTGGCCTGCTCCCCACGGTAAATTTGTGCAAGGGTGTGCTCGGCCAGTTCACTGTGCTGCTTAAATATTGCAAGTTCCCGCAGATTCGAGCCTATGCTCTTATCCCGCAACACACCGGTAATATCCGCGTGGGCTTGGTTCACGTATTCGACCTTTTCCGTATGCAGATTGATCAACATACTCATTTGTCGCGATTGCTCGGTTGCACAGCGAAAGAGGCTAAGGCGCTCTTCTTTATCGTAGGTGTATTTAGTGGCTAAGGTGAGGGCTAATTGGTCGGCCATTTGGCTGGCGAGGTGAATTTCACTATCGTGCCAATGGTGGGTTAAGTGGGCGCGTTCGATGCAGAGTACGCCTTCAAGGTGACCATTGATGCGGATCCCAACATCGAGGCTAGAGAGCACTTGCCTTGGTTCAAAATAAACCCCAGCCAACTCACTTAAGCGCGGATCAACTAAGGTATTACCCGCATCGATATGACGGTGGTTTTTGAGTTCCTGCAGATAATGGGGGCAATCCTTGAGCAAGTGAGGTCTATGTACCTCTTGCAACATCATAGATCCAAATTGAGCCACCAAAGATTGGGTTTGCTGATCGGCGGAAAATAGCCATACCGACACCAAGGACACCGCTAAATTCTGGCACAACAACTCTGTCGCTAACTCTGCGGTCTTAGTAAAATCGCCCTGCTGTTTAGCCGCCGAATGTACTAAAGACTCGAATAAATACTGATGTTGACGTCGCTTCACGCTGATCCCTACAAAACTTCGTGTTGGGTAACTACTGTACTGCTGCGACTAATGCACTTTATCGGGAAAAGCGCATTAATTGAGCCAATATATGCTTATTTTTTGTCGAAGCAGATTACACTATCTTCGTTCAACACAGCAATATCGAGCATATTTAATTACAAATTAAATCACTATTGCATCATAGCGATAGGAGCAATTACAGACCATTTTCTAACTGAAAAATCATTTTTTCGGCGCTGACATCAAAGGTTAACTGTAAACTCACGCCAGAATCCGTCGGCATCGTCTTTGCCTGGGTTTGGCTAAAACGCGCCTTAGCTCGCTTGGCCATCGCCTCGGCATCACTTTGGGCGTTAACGCCGTTAAACTGCAATTCTAACAGGGTATCGTGTTCATCGATGACAGCGCCAATATCGACAAAGCTACCGCAATCTGTACATGTGTCATTCACTGTGTGGGCCTGGGCCGCGATAATACCTTTCATTAAACATTCCTCTTTAGAGTCAAAGTGTTCACGCTAGGCTAAGCCAGCAATCCGTTTAGAGGATTAGGTCTGCAAGCGTGGGATAATTTGCCATTATTATAGGCAATCTAGACTAAACAGACTCAGGTTTAGCTCACGCTTGTTAGATGCATTAAGTTAATAAATGCCACTAATGGCGATTTAGGGTGAAAGTTGTAGTTATTGAACCCACTCAAGCAGTAGCTAATAGGGGAACTAAATTACGCTGGATCGCTAATTGATCGGCAAAGTGCATAATATCAATCTTAGGGGATGTGAGTTGCCCACGTTGACGTAATTGAGTGTTCAAGTCGCAGTTGCTAAGCACTTCGGCCATCGCCATCGATTCTCCACCACGGATAACCAAGGCCTCTGGGCATATTGCCTGTTGTAATTGAAATGCCCTCGCCCCAGCTTCGTTAAAAAGCGGGCTATTATCGACTATAGGCTCACCTAAGGATAAGTCCGCCAATAAGGGCTGTTTGGGCGGGAGTTCAAACTGACGTTGTAATTTTTGTGCCGTATCAAGCTCTTTTTGCCATTGAAACTGCGCCATGTCCCGAGCGTCGGCCGACAACAAAGACAACAACAGGGCGAACTCTCCCCGCCTGTTGTGTTCTATCGCCGCATTTAAGCGGGTGCCGATTTGGGCTTCGTTGACTAAAGGAACATCAATATGCATAAAAAAACATCATTAAAACAATTCGTTGTTAGTTAATCGACCAGTTGAGACATAACTTTAGGAAAATTTTTATCTTGGCCCTTTACATGCAAAAGGTTTCTGACTACTATGGCGGCCGCAATTGAGGAGGGGTTCCCGAGTGGCCAAAGGGATCAGACTGTAAATCTGACGGCTCAGCCTTCGAAGGTTCGAATCCTTCTCCCTCCACCATTTGCACTGAAGTAAGCACGACAACGATTGAGATATTCGTGGAGGGGTTCCCGAGTGGCCAAAGGGATCAGACTGTAAATCTGACGGCTCAGCCTTCGAAGGTTCGAATCCTTCTCCCTCCACCATCTTGTCCCAATCGCCATGTGTGGTGTTGATTTCAGTGATGTGAGTTAATCTGCGGTAAACTTAAACACGGCCAAATGTTTAAGCGTTTGTAAAAGAAAGTTTTGTGGAGGGGTTCCCGAGTGGCCAAAGGGATCAGACTGTAAATCTGACGGCTCAGCCTTCGAAGGTTCGAATCCTTCTCCCTCCACCATTTCTTACTATCTAGTGAATGTATTCCCCCTTTTAGTGTGTCCCCTAGTTCTCGTTTTTATTGCCTAGATCTGTATTAAATGCCCAACGCTGCAGCAGTAAAACCGCCAATCTTCCGCCATCATCTTAATCTAACTAAATTAACGTATTAGAATACGGCTCCATTCAGCCATACCATAACTCATCAATATTTTTAGTCCCCGCAGGCTTTAATATAAAAAACGCCCCATATATATGGAGCGTTTTTTATAGATCTAGGCTAACACTTTGGCATCAATCGATATTTAAATACTTATGGGTTTGGATAGATAAGCGCCAATTGCGGGCTATACAGGTTTTCATCGCCAGTTCCGTCGCTCTGGGCTTTTGGCTAATCGGTTGCAGGCAGATGGTCTTGGATGAAATATCGATACCTTTCAATAGTTCATCTAGCTCATCTAAATGTTTCTCGGTGGCGATAGGATGCTTAATTTCATTGGCACGATTAAGGGCCTGTGGCAAGACTGGATAACCGCCCTTCATATTCACCTTAGGTGAAACCGTGACCCAAGTGCTGTCGTCGCAGAGCACTTCAAAGGTACCACTGGTTTCAATTTGGGTAGCAAAGCCAAGGCCGTGTAAGGTTTCGGTCAAGTCTCGTAAATCGTACATACAAGGCTCGCCGCCGGTGATCACTATATGGCGCGCAGTAAACCCCTTAGCATTAAAGGCCGCGATAAGGCTCTGGGCAGTATGATTTGCCCAGCGGCCAACGGTGCCGTCCACGGTAATCACTTGTTCTGGGGCAACTTTATTGACCTCAAGGACATCCCAAGTCTGTTTAGTATCGCACCAAGCGCATCCCACGGGGCAACCTTGTAGGCGCACAAATATGGCGGGTACACCGGTAAAGACACCTTCACCTTGAATGGTTTCAAAGACTTCGTTGACGGGATAGTTCATGCTGGCGTTCCATTTTTCTGGGGCGGCAGTTATAGAGGATTTTAAGCCAAGCTGCAAGTTTTTACACTGCAAACTCAGGCGCGGCGCTGGGAGCAAAGAGTTTTCAAGCCCTAATGCCTGAGTTACACTAGCGGCCTCTTTTTTTGTGTTCAGTTCAGTGAACGGTGATCGGTTTATGGCAAGCAAATTAGGCGCAAACGCGTTAGGGTCAACAGCGGCGGTATCAAAGGCTGTCGTGGTATTCAGTGGTGGACAAGATTCAACCACTTGTCTTATTCAGGCCCTCACCCAATACGATGAAGTCCATGGGATCACCTTCGACTATGGCCAACGTCACCGCGAAGAGATTGAAGTCGCAAAATCCCTCGCAAAACGTCTAAACATCACCAGCCATAAAGTGATGGATGTGAGTTTACTCAATGAGTTAGCTATATCGGCCCTCACCCGCGATGCGATCCCCGTTTCACACGAATTAATGGAAAATGGCCTGCCTAATACTTTTGTGCCCGGGCGCAATATTCTGTTTTTAACCCTAGCGGGCATTTACGCCTATCAACTGGGTGCGGATGCCATTATCACTGGCGTGTGCGAAACCGACTTTTCTGGCTATCCAGATTGCCGCAACGATTTTGTCAAAGCCATGGAATCGGCCCTAGTACAGGGGATGGACAAAAAACTCCAAATAGTCACCCCGCTGATGTGGCTTAATAAGGCGCAAACCTGGGCGCTGGCGGATAAATATCAACAACTCGATCTCGTGCGCCACCATACCCTCACCTGCTATAACGGCGTGATAGGCGATGGTTGCGGCGATTGTCCTGCCTGTCATCTTCGCAAACGTGGATTAGATGACTATCTACAGAATAAAGCGGCGGTTATGGCTTCGCTTGCGCAAGCCAGTGAAAAAAACGAGCCCAAAGCGTGAAACTTGGTCCCTACTGGGTAACATTGGTCGTCAGTTTGCTCTGTGTAGGCTTGTACTTCGCAGGGCTGGCTACGCCCACTATCGATGAACTACTGCCCTATCGACGCAGTGCCATTGCAGATGGCCAATGGTGGCGACTCGTCACCGGGAACCTACTGCATACCAACCATTGGCACCTCTTGATGAACCTTGCGGGGCTGTGGATTGTGCTCTTTTTGCATCACTTCCACTATGGCATTAAAGGCTTAAGTGGTTTATTTGCCCTATTGTGTTTACTCGAGGGTCTAGGTTTATACCTTGGGTATCCGCAGCTGCTGGGTTATGTCGGCTTAAGCGGCATGCTGCACGGCCTATTTGCCTATGGTGCGGTGCGAGATATTCAGTGTCGAATGCGCTCGGGTTATCTTTTACTATTAGGCGTGATGGTTAAAGTGGGCCATGAACAATTTTATGGTGCCAGTACCGATGTAACTGCCATGATAGGAGCACGGGTTGCCACTGAGTCACACTTAGTGGGTTTGATCTGCGGCCTGATCTGCGCGCTTGGCGTGTACCTCGCAGGGAAATGGGCACCTCAAGTGGCAAAATAACATGGCAGCGCTGCATGGCAAGGTTACATGGCAACATAAGTTCAGCCAATGAAAAAGCCGCCTCCCTATTGGAAAGCGGCTTTTTACACTGTTATGGACACACTTCACCTTTGCTCAGTTTCAAAGCTCTTAGGCGGTGATTAATAATTCCCTTAAGCGTTTGACTTCATCACGCACGGCTGCCGCCTGCTCGAATTCTAGATTGCGGGCATGTTCATGCATTTTCTTTTCTAGCTTATCGATATCGTGA
The DNA here is from genome assembly GCF_024197625.1 of Shewanella sp. KJ2020. NCBI lineage: Bacteria > Pseudomonadati > Pseudomonadota > Gammaproteobacteria > Alteromonadales > Shewanellaceae > Shewanella > Shewanella sp. KJ2020. The sequence continues at coordinate 91,700 of NZ_JAKUKD010000005.1, forward strand.
CTTAGTTGCGCAGCATCTGCATGATAATGTTTAGGTTTTGACTCGGCGACTCTGCCATAAACCGCTTTACTATCACGACCATCGTCGACATCCATCACATCGGTGATCCGTTTCACTACCCCTTTAGGCACAATTCCATGTTTCAAGTTATGGGCACGCTGCCGTTCACGGCGGCGCTCAGTTTCACCCATCGCCTTTGCCATAGAGTTGGTGATCCGGTCCGCATAGAGGATGACCTTGCCATTCACATTTCGAGCTGCGCGGCCAATGGTCTGAATAAGCGAACGCTCGGAGCGCAGGAAACCTTCCTTATCGGCATCCAAAATACACACTAAGGAGACCTCTGGCATGTCTAAGCCCTCACGCAGCAGGTTAATCCCAACCAGCACATCGAACTTGCCTAAACGCAGATCGCGGATGATCTCAACCCGCTCGACCGTATCAATATCCGAGTGCAAATAGCGCACTTTTACCCCGTGCTCGTCGAGATATTCGGTCAAATCCTCCGACATACGTTTGGTTAACGTCGTGACTAATACCCGCTCATTAACGGCGACCCGCTTAGCGACTTCCGATAATAAATCATCGACTTGTATGCCAACGGGCCTCACTTCCAACTCGGGATCTAACAGGCCTGTCGGGCGCACGACCTGCTCAACAATCTCGCCGCCGCTCTTTTCAAGCTCGTAGGGATTAGGCGTCGCAGACACATAGATGGTCTGCGGCATCAGCTGCTCAAACTCTTCAAATTTCAGTGGCCGATTGTCCAGTGCCGATGGCAAACGGAAACCGTATTCCACTAAGGTCGTTTTACGGGAACGGTCCCCTTTATACATAGCGCCGATTTGCGGCACTGTGACATGGGATTCATCGATGATCAGCAAGCCATCGGCGGGCAAATAATCCAGTAGTGTTGGCGGCCCTTCGCCCGGGGCACGGCCCGACAGATAACGGGAGTAGTTTTCGATGCCAGAGCAGTAACCCAGCTCGACCATCATCTCCACATCGTATTGCACCCGTTCATGAATACGCTGGGCTTCAATTAACTTATTGTTATCGAGTAGATACTGTTTACGCTCGCGCAGTTCTTCTTTAATGAACTCAGTGGCAGCAATAATTTTTTCCCGCGGCGTCACATAGTGGGTCTTAGGATAAACCGTCGTGCGAGCAATGCGTTTGATGATCTGCCCCGTTAAGGGATCAAATTCACTTAAACGCTCAATTTCATCGTCAAATAACTCGACGCGAATGGCATAACGATCGGAATCGGCGGGGAAAATATCAATCACTTCACCACGGACGCGGAAAGTACCGCGCTGCAATTCAATATCGTTGCGCGTATATTGCAGTTCACTCAACCGCTTAAGAATATCCCGTTGCCCCATAGTATCGCCTTGGCGAAGATGCAGGAGCATTTTGAGGTAAGAATCGGGATCACCCAAACCGTAGATAGCCGAGACAGAAGCGATCAGTACCACATCTTTACGTTCTAACAGCGCCTTAGTTGCCGAGAGCCGCATCTGCTCAATATGGGCATTCACAGAGGCATCTTTTTCAATAAAGGTATTCGATGCGGGTACATAGGCTTCAGGCTGGTAATAGTCGTAGTAAGAGACAAAGTACTCCACCGCATTATGGGGGAAGAATTCCTTCATCTCGCCATAAAGCTGTGCTGCAAGGGTTTTATTCGGCGCCATAATAATGGTTGGCCGCCCTAATTTGGCAATCACATTCGCAATGGTGAAGGTTTTACCCGAACCCGTGACCCCGAGCAAGGTTTGGCAAGCCAGCCCCGACTCTAGACCATCGACTAATTTCGCGATAGCTGTGGGTTGATCCCCCGCGGGGGCAAATTGTGATTCAAGCTGAAAAACAGATTCTGACACTCGTACATATCCTTGTGGTTAGCCGTCCCCATTCTAATCAAGTCGCCCATTAAGCTCCAGCAGTTATCGGCGCAATATACTAATAGCGGCTCCCAATACCGTCACAAGATGACAATTTTATGGATGGAAAATGAAATTTTTTGACCACAGTTTTTTGAGGCTAAAACTGGCCAAAAAACACCCTAAAACGCAGTAGAAATGGCAATTTAATACACAAGAGTGGGCTTTTACTCTATTACAAAATTGCAACCTAAATAAGGACCAAATAAAATAGCGATTGCTTTTGCTATCACATTGTATTTATTGATTTTATTTTTTGGCTGCCAAAATAGTGCAATTTAAGTCCATCGCCCATACCACAAGGCTTTGACGCCTGTTTTAAAGCACAACCCACAGGGTTATCCACAGATTTTGTTGATAAGTCAGAATAACCTAGGATCCATGCGGGATTGAGCACTGCTCGCCCCCTAAACAACACCAAAGCAACATTTGGTAATTTAATTACATTTGATAAATGTTGCTACTTGTATCCATGACCTTTAGATCAAAATCATGCCATGGATTAAGCTCCGTGAGGACGAGTTGCCTCAGGTAAGAATGCTAAATAGCCGTTTCGAATGGAGCTTACTTTATAGTACCAACTGAGTAGGTAGCAGGCCCTCTAGGCCATGGTGAACATCGTATAGCAATATCCTGCGATCTAGCATAATAAGAAACGGCTATTTAGTAGCTAGACTATCAATGCTTGCGCCTAGCTTCGAGCGGCGCAGCGTTTTAGTAGGCCTAAGGCCGCGCTGTTTTTACCTGCCCTAAGCCAACAAACATCCACAGCAAGAAACGCTATCTTGCGAAAAGTTAAGTTATTTCTTCATCAAAATGCTGATTTCTACACCACGATGCACATTAGATGAGCACTTAACAGCATAATTACACTTTTTTTAGTAACTCGAGTTGACTCATCCCACAGAGCGTTTTACTATGCGCTCCGTTCTCAACGAGTCAATACGACTGTGTGAAACGATTCCCCTGTAGTTCAGTCGGTAGAACGGCGGACTGTTAATCCGTATGTCACTGGTTCAAGTCCAGTCAGGGGAGCCACTTTCAACGAGTGTTGGTGCGTAGGAACAAGCAGTAAGAGTAATCACGATTCCCCTGTAGTTCAGTCGGTAGAACGGCGGACTGTTAATCCGTATGTCACTGGTTCAAGTCCAGTCAGGGGAGCCACTTACTATATCACTGCAGCGTTAAAATGATTCCCCTGTAGTTCAGTCGGTAGAACGGCGGACTGTTAATCCGTATGTCACTGGTTCAAGTCCAGTCAGGGGAGCCACTTTAAGCAAGCTTATAAGTCGATAGCAATATCGCACCTCGATTCCCCTGTAGTTCAGTCGGTAGAACGGCGGACTGTTAATCCGTATGTCACTGGTTCAAGTCCAGTCAGGGGAGCCATTTTAAGCTAGTCATATGTTATAAAGTCGATAGCAATATCGCACCCTCTACTCCCCTGTAGTTCAGTCGGTAGAACGGCGGACTGTTAATCCGTATGTCACTGGTTCAAGTCCAGTCAGGGGAGCCAATCTTTCGCAAAATCTCCTATTTACCTCCCTGTTGTTTAGCTCCTTGCATTGTCTTTTTAATTTCTGTTTTAAAACAAATACAGTTACACTGTGATCAATTTATTAACCAAAATTCTGAGTGTCATCACACAGATAGCGTAGTTGCATCACAGGAGCTCAGCTATCTTTGTACTCGCATACGTTGAGAGCGGATTTTTTATGGCCATGTCAAAATCATATCCCGTCTTTTTATTACTGATCTTTTTGGCGCTATTTGGCTGGGTTTATCAAAGCCAGAATAGCCAATTACAAATCCAGCAACAGCAAGAACTCGACGATTTTAAAAAACATCTTGGCGATTTTGCCCAGTGGCAAGGCAGTGGTGCAGAGCTGTATCGGCTGTTATCGAGTGATTATCGGTTCCTATTTTTTCAGTATGTGGATGATACCGATGGCGAGCTTAATCATACCGAGGGCAGCCTCACGGCGAAGGATAACCATCCACTCGCGGGCTTATTTCCCCTTAACTTAGCCCATACCCAAAAAATAGCGACGGGCCGCTTACAGGTCAAACTCAGCGCCAACCAAGCCATCGAAGAGGCCATTAGTAACACTGAGACATTTGGACTAATGCTGTTAGTGATTTATTTGATTTTACTCGTCATTTTTATGGTGTTAATGGCGAGGATGAAAGCCGCTATTGGTTATGCCGCCCAGTATATTTCCCATCTTCCTGATATGAGTTTTTCCGCCATTGCCACATCCAAACTCTCCGGTGAGATGAGTCCGATAAAGCTGGCGTTAGAAGAATGTCGTACTCAACTTAAAACCCAATTAGATAAGCTCACCCAGGAAAACGAAAAACTCCATAGGGCCGCCTATCAAGATCCTATTACTGGTTTTGGTAGTCGCCCACCGTTCACCAGTAAATTAGAGAGCATTAGTCAGCCCAGCGTGCCCCAATTGGGCCTGCTAGCGATGGTAAAGGCCACTGAACTTGCCCATGTTAACCAGTTACAGGGGCGCACCGCAGGGGATGAATATTTATCTAACGTGGCCAATTGTATTCGTAAGGCCTGTTCAAAATACCCAGATGCCGAATGTTTTCGTATTTCGAGCGCCGATTTTGCCGTATTCATTCCCGATGTTGTGCTGAAGGATGGACCTAAGTTTTTAGAACAGCTCAAAATTTTTCTCGATGAATATCAGTTGCTCATCAAGACCGAGTCCACGGCGCACACTGGCTTAGTCCCCTATCAGCAAGGGGTCAATCCCGTTACCCTACTCACCCTTGCCGATACTGCGGTGAGTATTGCCCAAACCTTGGGGCCCAATTGCTATCATATTCAAGAAAAACTCAACGGTGATGAGCAGTTTGGCGATGACCGTTGGAAGCTGGCGATCCTGGAGCTCATCAATCGCCAAGCCTTGAGATTCTATCAACAGCCGATCCAGCCCTGTCGCAACGATGTTGAGGTTTACCGCGAGCTGTTGGCCCGTTTCTATAATAGTGAAGGCAAATTTTTGCCAACTACCACAGTGATTGCCATGGCCGAACGCCACGGCTTAAGTACGGAATTAGATAAATTAGTGGTGATCAGCACATTAAAAATGCTTAAGGAAAATCCCACCATTAGCGGCAATTTCGGCATCAATATTAGTGCGTATTCAGCCCATCAAGAACTCTTTGTTGGCTGGCTAAAAGATATTTTAGGCAAGCATAAATCTATCGCCTCTCGTTTAGTATTTGAGATCAACGAGTCGGGTCTGCAGGCCAATTTAGGGGCCAGCTTCAAATTTGTCCGTGAAATACACAGTGTGGGTTCTAGGGTCTCTGTCGAGCGTTTTGGCATGAACTTCACCTCCTTCAAATTCTTCCACGAGGTGCGCCCAGACTACATCAAGCTCGATGGTAGCTATTCCAACGCCATTGATGAAGATAACAATAATAAATTTTTCGTGCGCATGATGGTGGATGTCGCCAGACGTATTGGCATTCGCGTGATAGCAACCAGTGTCGAACGGCAAGAGGAAAAATTAACCCTCGAAAAACTCTTAGTCGATGGCCTACAGGGCTATTATATTGCCCAGCCTCAGGCATTGACTATTAGCGACCAAGTATAATTGTACACTCGGTTAATTCATCGCCAATATTTACAGTAAAGATGGTTAACCCTGCATTCTATATGTTGTTTATACAAACGGAAAAGTCGATAATACGGCCAAGATCCGTTTAGACAAGTATTGAGATGAGTGAATATCTCCTGTTGTTGATCAGCACTGTACTGGTCAACAATTTCGTTTTAGTGAAATTCTTAGGTTTATGTCCTTTCATGGGGGTCTCCAGTAAATTGGAGTCCGCGATTGGTATGTCTATGGCCACCACTTTTGTGTTGACCTTAGCCTCGATACTCAGTTATCTCGTGAATCAATACCTATTACTCCCCTTTGATCTGAGCTATTTGCGCACGATGAGTTTTATTTTAGTGATTGCCGTTGTCGTGCAATTTACTGAAATGGTCGTCCAAAAAACCAGCGCGACGCTGCACCGTGCACTCGGTATTTATTTGCCGCTTATCACCACAAACTGCGCGGTATTGGGTGTAGCTCTGCTTAATGTGAATGAAAAACACGATTTTATTCAATCGGCTATCTACGGTTTTGGTGCGGCGGTGGGCTTCTCTTTAGTGTTAATTCTCTTCTCGGCTATGCGTGAACGCTTAGCCGCCGCAGATGTGCCCTTACCCTTTAAGGGCGGCGCCATTGCCATGATCACCGCGGGCCTGATGTCGCTGGCCTTTATGGGATTTACAGGATTGGTTAAGTAAGATGTCCACCATTGTAATTGCAGTCGTATTGTTGACCCTACTGGCCTTGGTCTTTGGGGTGTTACTCGGTTTTGCCGCCCTTAAATTTAAGGTTGAAGGCAATCCCATTGTCGATGAGCTCGAAGCCATTTTGCCACAGACCCAATGCGGCCAATGTGGTTACCCCGGCTGTCGTCCCTACGCTGAAGCCATTGCCAATGGCGATAAAATCAATAAATGCCCTCCAGGCGGCACTGCCACCATGGAAAAGCTGGCGAGCCTGATGGGTGTCGATCCCGAGCCACTCAATGCGGAAGCACAGTCTCAAGTTAAAAAAGTGGCCTACATCCGCGAAGATGAATGTATTGGTTGCACTAAATGTATTCAGGCTTGCCCCGTGGATGCCATTATAGGTGCGGGCAAATTAATGCATACCGTGCTGACCACAGATTGCACAGGGTGTGATCTCTGCGTTGAGCCCTGCCCCGTCGACTGTATTGATATGATCCCTGTGACCCAAAATCTGAAAAACTGGAATTGGCGTTTAAATGCGATTCCCGTGACTCTTATCCAAGAGAGCCAGCACGAAGAAAAGAGAGGATAAGCGGTGCTAACTTTATTAGATCAATTAGATAAAGGAACCCTTTGGCGCTCACCCGGCGGTATTCATCCCCCCGAAGTCAAATTCCTCTCCAATACAACGCCGATAGGACAGTTGCCCTTAGCGCAGGAATATTTAGTGCCTGTGCCACAGGTCGGCGAAAACTGCACTCTTGCGGTGAAGGTCGGCGATAAAGTACTAAAGGGCATGCCATTAACCCATGGCACTTCTATTTGGCATTTGCCCGTACATGCGCCCACCTCAGGCACTGTGATTGCCATTGAGCCCAGAGCCAGTAATCATGCATCCGCACTGCCGGTCAATACCTGCGTGATTGCCGCCGATGGTAAAGATACCTGGTGCGAGTTAGCCCCAAGCGAGCTTGAAGGCCTGAGCGATCAACAGATCATTGAGAAAATCCATGCCGCTGGCATTGCAGGCATGGGCGGCGCGGCGTTTCCGAGCCATATCAAACTCAATCCTGTCAGTGAAATCGATTTAGTCATCATTAATGGGGTCGAGTGTGAACCCTATATCAGCGCCGATGACAGATTAATGCGCGAATATAGTCAGGATATTTTGGCAGGCATAGGCATAATTTATCGCTTATTAACGCCAAAACGCATCGTTATCGCCATCGAGGACAATAAACCCGAAGCCATTAGCGCTATGCAGCAGGCGGTCAAGCAGAGCTCAATCCCTGCAGGCACAGTGCGAGTAACGGTTATCCCGACTAAATATCCCTCGGGCGGTGAAAAGCAGCTGATTCAGATCATCACTGGCCGCGAAGTGCCTTCGGGGGCCATTCCCGCCAAACTTGGGATAGTTGTACATAACGTCGGTACCGCCTTTGCGATTCATCAAGCAGTCACTCAAGGTAAACCGCTGATTGAGCGGGTCGTTACCGTCACAGGGCAAAATGTCGGTAAACCCGGCAATTATTGGTTGCCCATAGGTACACCCGTTGAGCACGTGCTCAGCACCACCGAGTTTAAGCCAGAGCCACAGCAAAAGGTTATTATTGGCGGGCCTATGATGGGCCATGCACTGCCGACTATCCAAGTGCCGATTTTAAAGGGTACTAACTGTATTTTGGTGCCGAGTAGCCAAGAGATTGGCACGACACCAGAAGAAAAAGCCTGTATTCGCTGTGGTGAATGCGCCAATGCCTGCCCTGCACTGTTGTTACCCCAGCAACTGTTTTGGCATGCCAAAGCCGAGGAATATGATAAGGCCGCGAGTTACAATCTAAAGGATTGTATTGAATGCGGTTGTTGTAGCTATGTGTGTCCGAGTGATATTCCCTTAGTGGAATACTACCGCATTGCAAAATCGGCACTCAAACAAGCCGCCGATGAAAAACAGCAGGCAGAACGGGCTAAGCACCGCTTCGAAGCACGCTTACATCGCCTAGAGGAAGAAAAACTCGCCCGCGAAGCGAAAGCCAAAGAAGCCGCTGAGCGGCGACAAGCCACTATGACGGGCACAGATAAAAATGCCGTCGCCGAGGCAATGGCCCGTATCGCCGCAAAAAAAGCCGCTGCGGCGCAGGCATCAAGCGACACGGCAATCACTCCCGCAGCCGTAACCGATGAAGTGCCGAAGGAAAAAGCCGTCGTTGCCGCCGCCATCGCCCGCGCTAAGGCAAAAAAAGCCGCACAGGCCGATGCTGATACCAGCTCAGTAACGACCCGTTCTGTTAATGCCAGTTCTGTTAATACTGGTGAGACCACTGACGCCGAGGCCAACAGCGCAGCACCTTTATCGCAAAAGGATAAAGTCGCCGCCGCCGTTGCCCGAGCTAAGGCCAAGAAAGCCGCACAGCAGAGTGCTAACGCTAGTGAAACGCCCCCCTTGGAGGCAAACCACACTGAACCCAATGCGGTAGGCTCGAACACTGAGGACGATAAAAAGGCCAAAATCGCCGCTGCCGTTGCCCGTGCTAAAGCCAAGCAAGCGGCCCAGCAGAGTAATATGCTAAGCGAAGATCAAACATTAGAGACTCAAGCAACTAAAGCAACTACAGCAACTAAAGCTCAAACTGTGGAGACACCTGCCGCAGAGCCTGAACCAAGCACAGCTGCACTGAGTCCTGAGGATGATAAAAAAGCCAGAGTCGCTGCCGCCGTCGCCCGAGCAAAAGCGAAAAAAGCCGCGCTGGCGGACTCAACACTTGCCGTAACAGACACGGATAGCACAGTCGATAACACGCCAGTAGAGCCAGTCACTGCGACTCAAACTGTGGTAGAGGTCAATGCAATACTGCCGGCAGAGGACGCAGACGCGCTAAAAAAAGTCAGGATAGCGGCAGCCGTTGCCAAGGCAAAGGCGAAAAAAGTGGCAAGGGAAGCGGATGCGACGAGTGATTCAAATGAATAGCTCAACTGATATACGGATCAGTGACAGAAGAATCAATGATTTAAAAATCAGTAACTTAAAGATTAGCGACTCAAGATTAGATAAAAGGGATCAGAATGGCGTTTAAAATAGCCTCATCACCCCATGTTACCCGTAATTTGCATACCTCGACGGTTATGCAAAGGGTGATTTTATGTTTACTCCCCGGCCTTGTGGTGCAATGTGCCTTTTTTGGTTGGGGCACGCTCGTTCAAGTGCTACTGGCAATTATTGTGGCCTTAAGCTGTGAGGCTGCGGTGATGAAATTGCGTCATCGCAGCATCAAAGCCAGCCTTAGCGACAATAGCGCTATGCTGACAGCGATGTTAATTGGTGTCGCCATCCCACCACTGGCCCCTTGGTGGATGATAGTGATGGGCACAGCCTTTGCCATCCTGATCGTCAAGCACCTCTACGGCGGTTTAGGCCATAACCTGTTTAACCCAGCCATGGCGGCATATGTGCTGCTGTTAGTTTCTTTCCCACTACAAATGACCACTTGGATAGCTCCGAGTACCATAGCGCTGCATTCACCTAGCCTGCTCGATAGCCTACAACTTATCTTTAATATGGGCGCCCATGTGAATATGGATCAATTCCGTTTAGGGATCGATGGCATCAGTATGGCGACGCCACTCGATACCCTAAAAACCGATTTATCCATGGGATTAACTAGCACTGAAAGTATGAGCAAGGCCATTTTTGATGGCAGTACTGGTGTAGGTTGGTTCTGGGTAAATTTAGCTTATCTTGCTGGCGGCCTAGTGTTACTTAAACTGAAAGCGATCCGCTGGCATATCAGCACTGGGGTATTGTTAGGGCTATTTGTGGCATCGAGTGTTGGCTTTTTACTGTCCCCAGACACCCAAGCGAATCCCCTATTCCACTTATTTTCTGGGGCGACTATGTTAGCGGCATTCTTTATTGCGACCGACCCTGTTACCGCAGCCACCAGTCCCCGTGGACGGCTTATTTTCGGTGCCCTGATTGGGGTGTTGGTCTATATCATCCGCACTAAGGGCGGTTATCCCGATGCCTTCGCCTTTGCCGTATTACTGGCGAATCTGTGCGCCCCTTTTATCGACTATTACGTCCGTCCTCGTACCTATGGTCATTCTGTAAACTAGGGTCATTCAGTAAGTTAGGGGGCATTCTGTAAGCTAAGAAGAGTCATTCCGCGGGCAAGAGATATAAGCTAAAGGAAAGAATGTTGAACAATCCGATGATTAAAAATGGTTTTTTATTGGCACTGTTTGCCCTGATCTGCACCGGCCTCGTTGCCGTTGTCAATCAACAAACCTTTGACCAAATAAAACAGCAAGAGCAACAGGAATTAATGCGGGTATTGCACCAATTGATCCCCGATGAAATCCACGATAATGAACTGACGGCGCATTGCACTCTGCTACAGAACAAAGAGGCCTTGGGCACTGATGAGCCTATGCCCGCCTATATTGCCACCGCTGCGGGTAAACCCGTGGCAATCGCCATCGAGGCCATAGCACCGGATGGTTATAGCGGTAATATCAAGTTGATTGTCGGGATCAATACCCAAGGGGAAGTATTAGGGGTTCGCACGCTTTCCCACCAAGAAACCCCAGGGCTGGGTGATAAGATCGAGTTACGTAAATCCGATTGGGTAACGCAGTTTGTCGGTAAGGTCCTCGGCTCAGAAGACGACAAACAATGGTTAGTGAAAAAAGACGGCGGCGATTTTGATCAATTTACTGGCGCCACTATTACCCCACGCGCCTATGTCAAAGCGGTCAAACGGGCGCTATGGTATTTTAACCAAAATCAAACACAGATTTTCAGCCAACCACTGAATTGTGAGACCAACCATGAGTAATTATCGTGATATTGCTTGGCAAGGACTGTGGAAAAATAACCCTGGCCTAGTGCAACTATTAGGTTTATGTCCATTACTTGCCGTCACCGCCACACTCACCAACGCCCTTGGACTCGGGGTAGCCACTATGTTAGTGCTGATTGGCTCGAATATTTTAGTCTCTCTAGTGCGCGATTATGTGCCCAAGGAGATCCGTATTCCTGTGTTTGTGATGATCATTGCCGCCCTAGTCACCACAGTACAACTGTTGATCAATGCCTATGCCTATGGACTGTATTTGTCCTTGGGGATCTTCTTACCGCTAATTGTGACCAACTGCATTATCATCGGCCGCGCCGAGGCATTTGCTTCCCGTAATAACGCCTTTAGCGCCGCCTTCGATGGCCTGATGATGGGGCTAGGATTTACCTTAGTGCTTGCCCTGTTAGGTGCGACCCGGGAGATTCTAAGCCAAGGCACACTGTTTGATGGCGCCGATCAGCTGCTCGGCCCTTGGGCAAAATCGTTAACCATACACCTATGGCAAGTGGAAACGCCCTTCCTGCTGGCCATGTTGCCACCGGGCGCCTTTATCGTGATGGGCCTGCTTATCGCCCTTAAAAATGTGATCGATAAAAAGCTCAAAGAGCGCCAGCCCGAAGCGGCGGTGCAGCCAAGCGTGACACGGGCGCGGATCACGAAAGTGAGTTGAGCCAGTCCACTCATTGAGATAACAGCTTAAGCGGTGGGTTTAGCGTTAAACCCACCGACTTACAAGGATCACTATGAATCAAGAAAAACGCATCCAAATTCTCACCCGCCTGCGTGAAAACAATCCCAAACCCGAAACTGAGCTTAATTTCTCCAGTCCCTTTGAATTACTTGTGGCGGTAACCTTATCGGCCCAGGCGACCGATGTGAGCGTGAATAAGGCGACGGATAAATTGTTTCCTGTCGCCAATACCGCCCACAGTATCTATGCCCTAGGCGTGGAAGGATTAAAGGAATATATCAAGACGATTGGCCTTTATAACAACAAGGCCGTCAATGTGATCAAAGCCTGCGAGATCTTGATCGAAAAATACAATGGCGAAGTGCCAGAAGACAGAGAAGCCCTCGAGTCCCTTCCCGGTGTTGGCCGTAAAACCGCCAATGTGGTGCTCAATACCGCCTTTGGTTGGCCGACTATCGCTGTAGATACCCATATTTTTCGCCTCGCCAATCGCACTAAATTTGCCCCCGGCAAAAACGTGGTCGAAGTGGAAGAACGTATGTTAAAGGTCGTTCCCGCCGAATTTAAAGTCGATGTCCACCACTGGTTTATCCTGCATGGCCGTTACACTTGCCTTGCCCGCAAACCCCGCTGTGGCAGCTGTATTATTGAAGATTTGTGCGAGTACTCTCCACCAAAATAAAAGTAAAGAATCAGACTTAGTTCGTATAACAGATTCCTTATGGGATCTGTTTTTTTACCTTTACAAAATCAAAATGCCAACTATGGTTAATTTATGTATAAGTGGCATCTAGTTATGTAATGAATAATTTGAGGGATAATGTTCAAGTTAGGATATATAAGGATATCAAAGGCGCTTCGTTTCCAGTTGTGGTTAGGAACGGCGGCCTCCCCATGCTGCTTGTTCCTGAATGCTTACCTAAACGACAATCATAACTCCCCACTTTCCAAAACGAGATCACACACCTCAAAACAGTCAATGTCATTCTGAGGTTCCGCCGGGATTCTGGAAATTCCCGCCAAATCGGGCTTAATTAGTTGTTATTTTTAGATATTGAACGATTCTAATTATCGGCCCCCTTCAATTCAATGAACCATCTGTCCATAATGTCTTTCTGTGCATTGGCAGTAGATTTCAACGATTGTACTTCAATGATAAGTACGTCGTTCTTGTCAGTCTGCTCTGCGAGTTGCGCGTTTAACAAATTAATTCGAGATGTTGCGTGTTGATACCTATCTTCCACAGCGCTTATCTGCTGCTTGAATGAATGGTTTTCCGCCTCTAAAGCTAGCTTCACTTTGGTCATTGCGGACAATGATACTTCTGCTTTTTGCAGCTGTGCTGATGTCCCCTCTAGCTGAGTTTCTAACCTAGCACATTGCTTTTGTACCGTAGCATTCTCCAACTGTTTAGTAGTTAACTGCTGGTTTAGCGCTCTAATCTCAAGCTGCAGTTGTTGTACTTGCGATTCATGGCGATGTTGCTCTTGCTCTCGCTGTTCTTTAACGGAATGACGGTAGTGTTCAAGCGCTGAGCGTGACTGTGTATGCTTTTCTTCTAATGAGGCTATCTGCTGATCTTTATCGGCAAGTCGTAATAACATGGCTTCTTCATTGGTCTTCAGTCTTTCGATTGTCAGCTTCTGAGTATCGATATTCGTTTTGAGCGCTTTGTTTTCATGCTCTTGCTGCTGAAGCTTACCCATTAATTCATCCCGATGAGATTGAGTTTCTAGTAGTTCTTGGCGTAGTTGTTCATAGCGTTCGTCTCTTACCGTTATTGCTTCTCGATGCTGCACGCGTTCGTTCTCGATGATTTCATTCGCTTCTTGTAACAAACGGCCCGACATTTTTTCAACGATAAAGGTGAGTTCTTCGCTTAATGACGTTGTGAGCTGCGTGTTACCTTCAGCCTCCTCCAATTCCTTGAGGTAGCGATGGATTGTGGTTTTAGAACCAGTATTCCCCAATTCAATACGTATCGCGTCGATGGATACTGACTCTCTTCGCGCCAATAGTGCATTTCTTGCCTGCTCAACCGCTTCTTTACTTATGCCACCACGTGCCATATTGCCACCTTTCATACTGTATTACGTACCATGTAATTACATACTAATATGTAATATTTAAAAGACAAATATTATTTAGTTTATAAGAGTAGATAATCCTGAGTTATCTACTCTTATCACAAAAAAGCTTGATTTGATGGAGCCAGTTGGTACGTAATAGAGGTTGTTCAAAAAACAGCCGTTGAAAAATGTGCTAGGCTGCTTTTCTTATGTGTACTAAGTGGTGTACTGAAAAATCTAACATGAGTGATGTAGAACGCTATATTGAAGCAGCAACACGGGACAATACCCGCCGCAGTTACCAAGCAGCCATTGAGCACTTCGAAGTTGATTGGGGGGGCATGCTGCCCACCACATCAGAGCAAGTGGCCCGTTATCTTGCTCACTATGCTGACGTGCTTTCACATAGCACACTACGGCTGCGGTTGACTGCGCTCGGGCAATGGCATGTGTCGCAGGGATTTGTGGATCCAACGAAATCTCCACTGGTGCGAAAAGTCTTTAAAGGCATACGCGAGATCCACCCGGCAAGAACTCGACAGGCCAAGCCGCTGGCCATTGATGAACTTACGCAGATCTGTGGCTATTTGGAGCAAACGCAGCACAGTAATGATCCACTGCTCGCCTTAAAAGCCACTCGCGATAAGACGCTGTTACTCATGGGTTTTTGGCGAGGATTCCGCAGTGATGAACTCTGTCGTATGGTCATTGAACATATCGAGCTCGCGCCTACTCAAGGGATGAGCATTTACTTACCCCGTTCTAAATCAGACCGCACCAATCAAGGTCGGGAATATCGTACCCCCGCCTTACAACGCTTATGCCCCGTGCAAGCTTACCAAGAATGGTTAGCCCTTTCAGGGTTAACCGCTGGTCCGGTCTTTCGCGGTATTAATCGTTGGGGGCAAATGAGTTCTGAAAGTTTGCGGCCATCCAGTATCTTACCGCTTATGCGAAAGCTAATGGCGCAAGCGGGGATCTGTCACTCTCACCTCTATAGCAGTCATTCATTACGGCGGGGATTTGCCTCATGGGCAACGCAGCAGCAATGGTCACTAAAGCAATTAATGGAGTATGTCGGCTGGAGAGATGCGCAATCAGCAATGCGTTATATCGAAGTGAGAGCCCCCTTTACGCCAGAACAACTGCAACCATCTACACCGCACGCAGCTACTCTCCCCCTACTAATGACCATTGTGGACGTCCAGCTGTGCTTATCGCGTTTTCATGATAAATCGCCAAACGAAAGAACGGTGAGACTTAAATTAGAACGCTTTGCGTTGAAGGCCTTTGGCGCACTGAAGACCATTGATGAACACCATTACCAGCTCCAATTATCCTCTGAATATGTGGATGCAGATCTCGATGAAGTAGCGGATGAACTATTGGATCGAATGCACAGTATCGCGACTGATCATCAATACATGTTGGAAGCGGCAATCGTCCACCATGAAAGCGGCCGACGTTGGGATTAGCCAGATTGACTAACGAAAGGGAGTTTCTATGAAGACTGCTGAAAATACTGCTTACCCACGATTAGAAACCTACTTCTCATACAACGTGTTATCGCAACGATATCATCCCAGTGAAAATGAGCTTGTGTTAAGTAAAATCCTGCATAATCCCTTACACCGCCTAGGCTTCTTGGTGCAGTTAAAGCTCTTTCAACGTCTTGGCTATTTTATCTCTCCTATCGATTGTCCCGATCAGATCATTGAACACATCAGAAAAGTGGCAGGTATTATTTGGGTACCAAAGCCCTCTGATTGGAAACGATATGATAAGTCAGGAACGCGACAACGGCACCTCGCGATGATCCGCTCACACATTGGTGTAAAGCCCTTCTCTTCGGCAGAACGTTCTTGGTTAAAAAATGTGGCATATTGTGCAGCACAAACCAAAGAAACCGTTACTGATATCATCAATGTGATGTTAGAAGAACTGGCCCATCACTGTTTTGAATTTCCTGGGCTTACCGTATTGGAAAAGCTAGCAAGAACAGTACGTCGACAAGTCAATGATGCGTACTATCGGCAGATCTGCCAATCCTTAAGCCAATCGACAAAATCTAAACTAGATCAACTTTGGCAATCAAACAGTGCTGGTGTGTACTCTCACTGGCAGCAACTAAAACGAGAACCGAGAAAGCCGACCAACAAAGAAGTGCGCAGCTATTTGCAACATGTGGAGTGGTTACGCGATTTAGAAAGTCAAATGCCAACCCTGGCGATTCCCGTTACCAAGTTTCAGCAGTTTATGTTGGAGGCTCGAGCACTGGATGCTCAAGAAATGCGGGACTTAACGTCTAATAAACGTTATGCATTAGCGGTGATCCTTATTCGCAGTCAACATGGAAAAGCACTTGATGATGTCGCCGAACTGTTCATCAAGCAGGTTAGAGATCTCGAAAATAGCGCTCAACAAAGTCTACAACAGTATATTCTGCAGAAACAAAAACAAGCGGACGAATTGATCAGTAATTTTCGAGATGTGGTGCTTGCCTTAGAAGAGCCTGGTAATGCGAGTAGCCGTATCGC
>NZ_JAKUKD010000006.1:0-100656 GCF_024197625.1 Shewanella sp. KJ2020
ACCTTTTAGAGCAACATCCGCTAAAAGCCAGCAAACCAACCAAGATGAGAAAGGCTGCATGGAATGGCGATTTTAGGAGCGAGATTTTCTTTGGTTAAGAGATTTAACAAAGCTTAATCCCGCCCTGTTCAACACTTGGGATAAGGTCGCGGCTATGCGCGGCCTATCCTTATTTGTTATGCCGCTGATATGTTTTTTGCCATTGCTTGTGCAAATAGTGGCATTGCCGATAAATCCAAAGCTTCAAAAGCTTGGGACCAAGTAACGACTTTGTGAGAATTGCTTGAGCTCTTTTTTGCGACCAGAAAAACAAAGTCAGTGTCAATTCCTAAAAGTTCTTCCATCATGTATTTTTGCAATTCCATTTGACCGACATACTTTAAGCCTCTCGATGTAAATATGGACTTGTCTTTTTCGGAGTTTGGATAAAAACCTTCTCCGGATTGATACTTGGCTTCAATACAAATAGCTCTATTTTTATTCAAATGAATGACGATATCGGGTTTAATGTTGAAGGACCATTTGAATTTACAAACTTTTAGAAACGCCTCATTATCACTAAAGTTGCTATTGTATTTAGAAATTGACCATCTACCTGGAAATTGAACATACTCAGTAGATGGCTGCCCAGCAACGCCAAATTTTTTATTTATCTCGATGTTGGATAAAGACAGAATATCATTGATCCCAGCTAATTCTAGATTGCTGGATATGATGATTTTCTTTACGTTTTCGTCACTTATACACCACCATAAATCTCTTAGGTATGAGTATTCGAAATATATCCCGAAATCATCGGTCTTCTCGTAATCAAAGCCGAGTAACGCTAAAAATTGCAATATATTCTGTTCCTTACATAGCGCGGCATATAAAATTGCAGCATAGTTCCTCTCTTCTCGATTTATTTCGTAATAATTTGAATTATTTTTTGCAATCTCACGGATATTCAAGACGTTCTCCTCTCGGGTGTGCGGCATAAACGCCGCAACCAACGGCCAAAAGTTGAAGGCGCATTTGTTGCGCCGTTTGCAATAAATGTGACAACGAGTTTTGATCCGATTTGTGTTGCCTTGTTATACGCAATTTTTGATAAAATCTCCATGTTCATTGGCTTTTTAACTTTTTTATTTTAGGCGTAGGTCGCCAAAAAGTTGGTTTGGATATATGCCTTGGCTTACGCCAACCGAATAATGAAAGCGAAAGCTCCTTAATCCAAAGCAAACTCCAAATCATTAGTTCAGCTAAGACAACAAACAGTACCAAAAACAAGTCAAGTGCCGTAAGAGTCTCTCCAGCAGCAACAAAGAAACCTGCAACAAAATCAATTAGACCAACAACCAGAGATACAATAAATTCTACGACAGCGGATACAAGGCTTACTATTCCATCAAGCATCGAGTTCCCTTATTGCGTATAACAATTTGTTGAGGGCTTTGCGAAGCGTAGCAAAGTCCCGTGGAGGCCAACAGGCCGGAACAACCTCGAACTATTAGTTAGCTTCACTTGTGCTTGCTGGTAATTGGACGGTTTCCTTTGGGGCATTGAACATAGGGAATTTTAAATTGAAGTTATCAGTTGGTGGGCTAGGCAGATGCTTGGGAAAGTTATCGAGATGACACTGTGCGAATTCAGTAGGCGGAAACACTAACTTCCTTGTGACTCTTCCGTCTTTTTTCACCAACATAGAAAGCTCGTACTGTTCGGGATACTCGTCAGACTCCCAGCCACACTTTTTCATGAGCTGCTCTGGAGTAAATGGCATTGACGCAAATACAAGCAGCATGTAGCCGATGTTGCTTGTGGCAACGGTGCTCTTTGGTTGCTCATTTTTTTGCGTAGATGAACATGATGTAAGTAAGGCGATAATGATTATGATAGGTATATTTTTCATTGACTCTACTCGGAGAACGGGCCAAGGTTTGAAGCTAAAGCCGCAACGCAAGAGCCGTCGCCGTGCCTGGCCTTATTAACTGTGGGTCTGAATGAGCTCATTAACCCATGCTTTTAGTTTAGGTATTACTTCTTCGAGCTTTGACTCAAAGCCCTCTTCCTCGAAGTAACCCTCGGTTTCAATTTTATGTTGCCAATCCCTAACCTGCTGATGCACTGAGTAGGGTATTCCCTCTAGTGCTTCGATTGATTCATAAACTCTCTGCGCAAAAGCATCACGATTGCTTCGGCTTTTGTCGTATTCGTCAATTTCGACTAAAAGCCTTTCCAAAACGGTTTTATTCGACATTACGTACTCGGTGCTTTCATACAGTTAACGTCTTAGTATTTATGCGCTGCGCTGTTTGCGGAGCATAAATCGCTTGTTTACTAAATCTCAAATATGGCCGCTGCCACATCCATGTCAATTGGTACAAATGATGCTATAGGAATTTGCTTTTTTGCGGTAGCGGTTTTTTATACAGTTTGATGGGTAATCACTTGATATCATTTTATCTTTCTCATTTTTCGCGCTTATTTTTTGCTGATGAATCGCTATCTAACGACTCAAAACTCTAAGGAATACACCTCCCCTCGGAGTTGCCGCAGGGCGAATAGACAAATTGCGTGAGTTCGGTCATGGATGACCGACTAGCTTTCGCAGGTGCAGGGACGCATCCTTCGGAAGCGATAGCAAATTTGTCAATGAGCACAAGGGGCTCTCAACTCCGTTGGGGGCGTCTTGGAGCATCCAAGGAGGGTAGGACGAGTAGTCCTCCTTGGTCGGGAGTGGGGTGAAGCCCCACGACTTTGATTTTGATTAAAGCATTCAAAATACGAAACACACTTTGGGGCAAAAAGCATTTAGCGGGATTAACCGTGTAATGATTAGTTAAGATTGCCATCATTACAACAGTGCTCTTAACGGCATAAATATCGTCCTAACTAACCTTCTCTATCTCACCAAATTATCCCAAACCCAATCAACTCAACTATTCTCGGCAGATAGTGACACGGCGAAATGCAAATATGCCCAGTAGCGAAAGGATTAATAGGGATAAACTGCCACCGCTATAACCTTGTTTATGTTCTATGGTGGCCACCTGCTCTTCTTTAACCCGGGTTTTAAAGCGGGCGAGCTCATCATCTAAATTGACTATCATATCGTTCACCGCAAGATCAAAGCCCTCATAGGATTTCTCCCTTAGGGTTGTTGTCACGCCAACAGCGGTTGAGCGTTCAGTTAACTGATTAATACCCGGGGCCCTAAAGAGCATCTTTTGGCTACGCATATCAAACACCGCCGTATCGACAAAGGTTTGAATGGCATTTTCATTACCTGGGATCACATACATACCCACAATAGTCCAATAAAGGATGGCGGATTTATTTTCGTGGCTCTGCATCAACTGATCGTAAGAGACCAGCGCCATTACATCGACATCGTGTAAGCGGGCGACTTGCTGCAGGGTGTCAAAACCTTTGCCATTTTTAAGATAGGTGCTAGGGATGATTTCGATGCGATCTATGTAGTCGTATTTGATAAAGGATTGTTTGACCTTGTCGAGCAAGGCGATTTGCGCGCGACTATCGATAGCATCGGCTTGCCAATGGGATGAAGGTAAAAAAGCGAGCCCAACAGTAATTGGCAAACGTAACACAGGTAGGGATGGCTGCTGAGCTTGGCGACTCTTCTCATCGGGGTAGAGATATTCAACTAAGCTACTTGATACCGCATTTTTCTCTGTGGTATTGCCGTTAAAAAATGCGCTACAGCCGCTAAACGCCAACATCAAACTGACTAACATCATTAGCTTAAATTTCATCTGTTTCCCTACCGTATCCATACACTGACTCTGATTTTTAGCCACTAGAAGCTGGCACAATGTCGCTACCTTATCCACTCATAGGTGTAAAAACAAGCCGTTGTTCTCACATATCAAAGGGATAGTTCACAGACTCAAAAGCACAAATACACAAAAGCCGCATCAAGGTGCGGCTTTTGCGAACAAAATTGACTTCTGCTAAAAAGTTAAGCGTATTTACGCACTTTTTTAAGGGCAATTTGTTGTTTTAACATGGATAAATGTTCGATAAACACTTTGCCATGTAAATGATCGATTTCATGCTGCAATACTATGGCTAAAAACTCATCGGTTTCGATTTCAATCGCTTTGCCTGTTCTGTCTAAAGCGGTGACTTTGACCTTTTCGAAACGGGTCACTTTAGCGCGATAACCAGGGATCGACAGACAACCTTCTTCACCGATAAATTCGCCTGACTTTTCGACGATTTCTGGATTAATCAGTACTAAAGGTTGGTCACGATCGTCAGATAAATCGATCACAATAATCGCATCCGTACTGCCGACTTGCGTTGCCGCTAAACCGATACCATCGTCCGTGTGGTACATGGTTTCGATTAAGTCATCAATAAATCCCTGAACGGCATCAATATCTTTTACTGGTTGCGCTTTACGTTTAAGGCGCTCATCGGGGATTGTCAAAATATTGAGTACGGCCATGCTGATTATCTTCTCTCATCGAGTCAAAAAAATTGGCGCTATTATGGACTATTTCAGTTTTTACACAATATTTTCGCCATAAATAGTTTAATAATTACGATCACAATCGAGTATATAGATAACAATATCACCATCCATACACGGGCTTTCGCATTTTTTTCGTTTAACGTTAAACTGGCAAACCCAAAGACGAGCGAATAGACATACGCACAAGAGCCCTTATTTATGCCATCGTTTCCAAAAGATAAATCGCCACTCTATGCCTATTTAACACAAGACGAAGCCGCCTTAGAAGCTCAAACTGCGAAGGCCGTCCCCTTATCGCCTATGGCCAAAATTTGGCATATTGTTGCCATGATCCCGCAGGGGCATGTTAGCAGTTACGGTAAAGTTGCCGATTTAGCCGGGCTGCCAGGCAGAGCCAGATATGTCTCTAAGGCACTCAAATCGGCCCCCGAACATTTGTCACTTCCATGGCATAGAGTGCTTAACAGTCAGGGCCAAATTTCCTTTGAAAAAAATTCAAGCTCGTTTCAGGAACAGATGGAATTATTGCGAATTGAAGGTGTAATAGTGAACCGCGGCAAAGTAAAATTGTCTGAATTTGAGTGGCGGCCCGATATGGCAACCTTAGTCATGGCCATGCCATTTTAGATTAATTTACTGATCTACAAACTATTTACACGTTAGGCAGCCTCAGCTATAACCTAGCGATGGGCATAATCGTTAGCGAATGAAAGCGGTGTAAGTAATATGCAATTCAACCCATTTTTATTCCGTTCGGCGCCCTGTCGCGCCGCGAAACAAGGTGAAAACCTGCGATACAAGGAGCATTATTTGCGCACTATTTCCACGTTATTATTGAGTTTATCCGCGCTCAGCCACAGCCTTTTTGCCATGGCAGCCCCCACACCATTAACACCACAAACGGCTGAATACCAAGTAAATTACGGTGATATTGAATTAGGTAAGGCCAAATATAATCTGCCGCAGATGGAAGATGGTGTATTCAAATATCGTTTCGATAGCGATCTAAGCCTGTTACTGCTCACCGACGTTCGCCATATATTGAGTGAATTCAGCCAAGATGGCGGGCAACTGCTACCACTGCGCTATCTGCATCAGCGTAAGGGGGTTGGTCCTAATTTCACCGAGCAAACGGCTTTTGCCAAGGCTCAGGGTTTTATCCATACCCGCTATAAGGACGAGAAAGGCAAGTTCCCATTCGAAGGGGATATATTTGATCCTCTGATGGTACAGCTACAATTTAGGCTCGATATTAGCGCGGGTAAGGATGTGCTGGATTACAAAATGGTGAAAGACAATGAAGTCGATGAATATAAGTTTCATGTTATCGGCAAGGAACGTATGACCATAGAAAGCGGCAGTTACGACACGGTCAAAATTGAAGTAGTTAGGGATAATAAGAAACGCCAAACCTTCTTTTGGATGGCGCCAGATTTAGCCTACCTGCCCGTGCGCCTCACGCACTTCGAAAAAGGCAGTAAGCAGCTCGATATTAAACTGCTTAAATATCATTTCGATGAGAAAGTATCTGCCGAACCCGCCTCGACGGCCACGCACGAATCGCACAAGGCGCCAAAACTGCTCGGCACGGATGAGAATTAACCCAAGCAGCAACCAATAAGCAATTATCCTAGGCTGGCTAATAAACCTGTATGGCAGAGACTGTATTTTAATACGCGGCTCTGCCATCACCGGGTTGCTTGGCACATGGAGCACAAAGGCAAAAGTACGATCAAAGCCGGGATAGTCAAGGTTAGACTCAGCAATCGATTAGCGGCTCACCCAAGCGGAATAATTTCCAATTACCCGGCTGCATGACATGCCAGTTTTCATTCTCGGTTAATGGCCGAGTGGCGATCACTGTCACTACATCGTGGGGCGAGGTTTCTTTATCAAAATCAATCACTACATCAGTATCAATTAATTTCGCCTTACCAAACGGCGCGCGGCGAGTGATATAGCAGAGGTTGTTACTGCAATAACTCATCAAATGCTCGCCATCGCTTAAGATCATATTAAACACACCTAAGGCACGGATCTCATCGGCCAATGTGGCCACAAACCGAAATACCGCCAGCATATCGTCGGGTCGGCGGTCGCCAAACTTCAGGGCAACTTGTTCCAAAATCCAACAGAAAGCGAGTTCGCTGTCGGTATCGCCTATGCTCTGATAGCGCGAGACCTGAAACTTAGACTGATAGTCGCTTAACTGACCATTATGGGCATAGGTCCAATAACGTCCCCATAACTCGCGAGTAAAAGGATGGGTGTTTTCCAAAGACACACAGCCGCGATTGGCTTGGCGAATATGGCTTATCACGACCTCACTCTTAATGGGGTAGGATTGGATCAATTTGGCGATATGGGATTCACTGCTCGGGCAAGCATCCTTAAAGGTGCGGCTGCCTTTACCCTCGTAAAATGTGATCCCCCAACCGTCAACATGGGGCCCTGTGACCCCACCACGTTGCGCTAATCCCGTAAAACTAAACACAATATCGGTCGGCACATTGGCACTCATCGCCAGTAATTCACACATATCTCTCGCCTATTTTCTCTCAACTCTCTACGGTTTTGCATTGTAACTAGTTGATGACATTTGTGGAATGATCAAAATCGACAAAAAATTTAAACAATTGTTTGAAAAATGCTTGTATTAAAATTGCCTTAGGTTTAACTTTTATGCGACACAGGTCTGACCACAAACTATAATTGTGATCGCAATCAACAAAACTCGCTATGACCTGTGGTTGGCACTCGGTCATACTTAAGGAGAATTACAGTGACTACCCTACTTTGGATCATCGCCATGATCTTAGTGCTAGGAGCCCTAGCTTACCTTCGGGTATCTTTGCTCACTGCCACTATTGCAGCCGCTGTTGTGATGACAGCAGGATGGACACTCGATGTTGTCGGCCCTATCTCTTGGATCGTTTTCCTTGTGATTGCCTTGCCACTTAACATCAGTGCATTTAGACAAAATGTAATCAGTCGCCCATTGATGAAGGTATACCGTGGCATCATGCCGGAAATGTCTTCGACAGAGAAAGAAGCGATTGAAGCCGGCACCACTTGGTGGGAAGCCGATCTGTTTGCGGGTAACCCTAACTGGAAAAAACTCCATAACTACCCAGTTGCGCGTTTAAGTGCAGACGAGCAAGCCTTCCTCGATGGCCCAGTTGAAGAAGTGTGCCGCATGGTGAACCAACACCAAGTATCACATCAACTCGCCGATTTGCCTGCTGAAGTATGGCAATATCTGAAAGATCACGGTTTCTTCGCCATGATCATTAAGAAAAAGTACGGCGGTTTAGAGTATTCAGCCTACGCCCAATCCCGCGTGCTGCAAAAGCTTGCAGGTTTAAGCAGCGAATTAGCCTCGACAGTTGGCGTACCTAACTCCTTAGGCCCTGGCGAACTGCTGCAACACTATGGTACGCCTGAGCAGCAAAACTATTACTTGCCACGTTTGGCCAAAGGTTTAGAAGTCCCTTGTTTCGCATTAACTAGCCCAGAAGCTGGTAGCGACGCGGGTTCTATCCCTGACTTTGGTATCGTGTGTAAAGGCCAATGGGAAGGCGAAGAAGTATTGGGTATGAAACTAACGTGGAATAAGCGTTATATCACCCTCGCCCCGGTTGCGACTGTATTAGGTCTGGCGTTTAAACTGCGCGATCCTGATCATCTACTCGGTGATAAAGAAGAACTCGGTATTACCTGCGCGCTTATTCCAACAGACGTTGAAGGCGTTGAAACAGGTCGTCGCCACTTCCCGCTGAACTGTATGTTCCAAAACGGTCCGACCCGTGGCAACGAAGTGTTTGTCCCATTAAGCTTTATCATTGGCGGCCCGAAAATGGCTGGTCAAGGCTGGCGCATGCTGGTGGAATGTTTATCTGTGGGTCGTGGTATCACACTGCCATCAAACTCTGCCGGTGGAGTGAAAACCGCGGCTTTAGCAACCGGTGCCTATGCGCGTATTCGTCGCCAATTCAAACTACCTATCGGTAAGTTAGAAGGAATTGAAGAGCCAATGGCACGCATCGGTGGTAACGCCTACCTGATGGATGCAGTGACCTCATTAACCACCACGGGTATCGACTTAGGTGAAAAACCCTCGGTTATCTCCGCTATCGTTAAATATCACCTGACAGATCGTATGCAGAAATGCGTAATCGATGCCATGGATATCCACGGCGGTAAAGGTGTGTGCTTAGGCCCTAACAACTATTTAGGCCGTGGCTATCAAGCGGCCCCGATTGCGATTACCGTTGAAGGCGCAAATATCCTGACTCGCTCAATGATCATCTACGGCCAAGGCGCTATCCGTTGCCATCCGTATGTGCTGGCAGAAATGGAGTCAGCGTTTGATACTGAGTCTGGCCAAGGTTTAGCTAACTTCGATGCGGCAATTTTCGGTCATATTGGTTTTGCGACCAGTAACTTTGTCCGTAGCTTCTGGTTAGGTCTGACATCAAGCCGCTTCTCTAATGCGCCTTACTCTGATAAAACCAAGCGTTATTATCAACATATGAACCGTTTCAGTGCTAACCTTGCCCTGCTTTCTGACTTAGCTATGGCAACTTTGGGCGGTAACTTAAAACGTAAAGAACGTATCTCAGCCCGTTTAGGTGATCTGTTAAGCCAGCTATATCTTGCATCGGCGACGCTCAAGCGTTACCAAGATGAAGGCCGTCAAACCGACGACTTGCCATTAGTACAATGGGCGGTTGAAGATGCACAGTACAAGTTACAGGCTTCATTAGACGACTTATTGGATAACTTCCCTATGGGCCTTGGCGGTGTATTACGCGCAGTGATGTTCCCATTCGGCCGTCCACTGAAACGCCCAAGCGATGTGTTAGATCATAAAGTGGCTAAGATCATGCAAACGCCCTGTGAAAGCCGTGACCGTTTAGGTAAGGGCCAATTCTGGACTAACTCTGAGCACAATGCTGTGGGTATTCAAGAACAAACGCTCAAAGATATCCTCGCCTCAGAGCCTTTATTCGATAAGGTATGCAAGGCCAGCGGTAAACGTCTGCCATTTATGTGGTTAGATAAAGTTGCCGCAGAAGGTAAAGCCCTAGGGGTATTGAGCGATGCCGAAGTTCAATTACTTGAAAGAGCAGAAATTGGCCGGATGAAGTCTATCAATGTGGATGACTTTGACCCAGCCGAACTGCGCCCTGAAGTGGTTGCCACCGTTTCACAGGAACGCGCTGCGTAATCCACTCAGTAAGATCCAAAACTATAAAAAGGAGGCTAATTAGCCTCCTTTTTTATAGTAAGTTGTCCCGTTCCGGAACCGCTCAAGATGATACGAACTCAATCAGAGAAAGCTTCACAGCTACATGACTAAAGCTATGCTGCGTTAACATAGCTTACCCTTTACCCTGCAAACGAGGCATAGTCAGCAGTGTCTTATCAAGCTTCAAGGCAACACCAACACTGCGCCCTGCGAGATTGGGAACAGAATAATGAGCAGCACTGCCGAGGAGAATCGCACATTCTGGCAGCGTCAAGCCATAATCTTGTTGTAACCATTGAATAAGCCCTGTCGTCGCCGAGCGTAATGCCTCATCTAATGATCCCGCCTGACCTAAGACCATGAGCTGATCCGGTGATTCAACACGCGGCATCGCTATCGATTTAGCTTTGATCAGATCAACCGTGAATTCTACATCCATAGAGGTTTCTAAAGCATACTGCGAGGTTTCACCATCCCCCTGCAACGCATGAGCATCGCCAAGATAGAGTAAAGCACCAGGTTGTTGCACGGGTAAATAAACAATATTGCCTTCAATAATTTCGTTAAAGTCCATGTTACCGCCAAAACGTCCGGTATCACCCGTAGATATCGGCGCAGAGCCAAAACCGGGTGCAACCGCAAGCCCGCCTAGCATAGGCCGCACTTTAACTGTGTAGTCTTTTAAATGTTCAGTTGGCGTTTCCAAGCTCGCAATTCCGCGCTCTCTGTCCAATTTCCAGCGCACAGGCTTTCCAAGTTCATCCGCTTAAGTCGCAAAACGTGCCCCCAATGCTCTCCCTACTATCGCATCCAAACTATCAGCATAATCTCGATTCAATCTAAGGCGATTTATCCGTATGACCAGCGTATCCCCTGGTGCTGCGGTGGCAATAAAGAAAGGGCCAGTTTGTGGATTTCCAAACAGGGCCTTAGTCTCACCGTGCTCATCGACCCCACCGGAGTCAATCGTTTTTGTTTGTACTGTATCACCGGGCCAAATTGTAAGAACGGGGAGGCGATGAGGATCAAATAGATTGGAATAGTTCGTTGGCATGAATTCATAACGCCGCGGTAGGCCTTCTGGACGGGTGGCTATTTTCCGTGCCGAGAAGGCATGTTTCACCCGAACACTCGGATTATTGGTATCAGGAAAATCGGCAACACCCTTGATGGTATTGTCCTGCAGCTTACCTTCATAGTGGTAGACAGTGCCATCCACATCTCTGCTTTCAAAGGTGAAACTTGTACCTTGGCTGTGTCCGCTCAGCTTGTCACCATCTATATCACCACTGAGATTGTCACCATTATGTTCTAAAGTCAGTGTGCCATATACCGGATTACCCCAGAGATCCGTTGTTAGTAGCCATTGGTCAGCAGCTTGCACCTGCCCAAACACAAGACTCAAGTACATGAGTGTGGAATATTTCAACATTGGTATTCTCCAGTTTAACTTGCGAATATGAGAGTGAGCTTGTCGTATTAACAAGATAAAACATGGCAGTAATACCCTATTACATGCTCAAGCTAACTCTTTATCACGTTATCTGCCACACCCTTGTCTGCTTCGTCACTAATTATAGTGTTAGCATCTGTTTTTTAAGTCTTAATTACTCAGTAACCTCCTCCGTTTTGGCTTTAGCAAGTGCCACTTCTTCCGCCGCTTTGGCCTGTGCCACAATCGCTTCTTGCTCCGTAATCGCCTGTTGGGTTTTGGCTTCTTCAAGGGCTTCAACTGGCAATAGGCTGATCAACTCTATCCCATTGGGGAATTGGGTATCATTGCCAGAAACGATGGTCACTTTGCCTTCTTTGGTTAAATACACTAAGGGCAAAGCGGTTTCACCATAACGCTTACGGAAATGCTCAAAGGTAAAGTTTTCGGTTAAGTTTGTGACTTTAAGCTGGGCCCCTTTCGCCATTTGGCTGGCGATTTTGGCGTAGGAAACCGCATCACCAAAGAGGCATAACCGCTGTTTATAGGACTCAGATAACTGATGCCGCGCACTGCCCTGCTCAGCATTGTTAAGACCAAAAACCTTCTTCAAGCCTAATAGGTCTTGAAAATAAAAGGTCACTAGGGGGTTTAACTGTTTGTAGGGCGACATGATCAGCACTCGGCCAATCCCAGTTAAATCCATATAGGTTTCAGCATGTTCCGAGGCAGGATTACCAAAATACACTGGAATATTATCCATCCGCGCGAGGCGAATGTTATCCCAGTTGCTGTCCGCTAGCAGCACTTTCACATCCTTCGCCTTTAGGATTTTAGCCAACTCGCGGGAAAACTTAGAGGCGCCGAAAATTAATAAGCCTTGAGCCGAACCCGATGTTACCCCAAGGTATTTCGCCCAGCGACCCGCGGTTAAACTTTGAATCACCACAGTGCCGATAATGATTAAAAATACTAAAGGCACAATGGCATCGGCGCCCTGTACATTATTAGCTTCTAATTTAATCGCAAACAATGACGACACCGCCGCCGCAACAATCCCCCGCGGCGCAATCCAACATAGAAACCACTTATCAGCCTTGGATAACGAGGTCCCAATACCTGACACCCAAATACTCAATGGCCTTGCGATTAGCATAGTTACAGCGAGAACCCCAACACCGCCCCAACCTAAATCCATCATAGCGTTGGAATCTAAGCGCGCCGCCAATAAAATAAACAAGGCAGAAATCAGCAGTACAGTTAAGGTCTCTTTAAATTCAAGAATTTCTGCAATATCCACCCCTCGCATATTGGCAAGCCAAATGCCCATCACAGTTACCGTCAGTAATCCCGATTCTTCCTGCAGTAGATTTGAGCCAACGAAAATCCCTAACATCAGAGTTAACACCGCTGTGTTACGCAGATAATGGGGTAAAAGGTTATGGCGTAATACTTGGCCGACGAGATAACCAGATACCGCCCCCAGCCCTAGGCCAAGTGACAGCATAGAACCTAAAGCAAAAAGCACATGGGTGGTGGGGTCGCCAGATACCGTAATATATTCAAACACTAATACAGCTAACAATGCACCTATGGGATCAATCACTATCCCCTCCCAGCGCAGAATACTGGCAAGCTGCGACTTAGGTCGCACACTTCGCAGCATAGGAACAATCACAGTTGGGCCAGTTACAACCACCAATGCACCAAACAATAGGGCGATATCCAAACTAAAATCGAGTAGATAAAAAGTGGCGCCGCTGATACAGGCCCAAGTGATGAAGGTACCAATGGTCACAAGATGAGTCACCATGCGGCCATGATCTTTGATTTCTTTAAAATTGAGGGTTAATGCACCCTCAAACAGAATCACCGCAACCCCAAGGGAAATAATGGGAAACAGCAAATCGCCAAATATCGCATCGGGATTAAGTACCCCAAGCCCGGGTCCGAGAGTCAGTCCACAGAGCAGCAGAGGTAAAATGGCAGGTAACCTTAACTTCCAACCAATCCATTGACAGAAAAGTGATAGCACGCCAATCAGTGCTAACATCCCAGTAATTTGTTCAACCATATAACATCCTTTAGGTGAAAAGCTCAGATACCCATTAACTCAACATGTTAACTGCCGATAACAATAGCAGCAAAAGTCGATGCGCTGTAAAACAAGTTCCATCGTGGATAAGTCAATATAGGGTAATAGCATGACAATAAACCATAGGCTTATGGCGTTATGACCAGAGAATAGGGCCTGCTTATGGGAGATAACAGCTAGCTAATGAGGCTTTTATCTTTATTTCGCGGGTGAATATCGCGCAGCGATAAGCCTATGAACGAGAGGTATGGATGCCGAACAGGGCTAAAGCAAGAATGCTGGACGGGACTCGGCCCCCCAGCGTGACAGGCCAACTTCTGTTTATAAAGAGTCTAATATCTCCATGGAAGGAGTGTATGCTCAACATTGTCAGGAACAATGTGAGTCCAACTGAACTACCGCGCTTTTAAATTTAACCCGCACAACGAAAAAAGCCTCTGCATTGCTGCAGAGGCTTTCATCTTTATTTGGCGGAGCGGACGGGACTCGAACCCGCGACCCCCGGCGTGACAGGCCGGTATTCTAACCAACTGAACTACCGCTCCAAATTCTTCCTGAACCAATTTTCGACGGGACTCTAACCCGCTAACCCCGGCGTGACAGGCCGCCGATGTTAAAACGATAGTCTAACCAACTGAACTACCGTTCCAAACTTTTTATTACACCGCTACTAGAGCACTATAATTTTAACTTTCAATAACTTGACTGGCGGAGCGGACGGGACTCGAACCCGCGACCCCCGGCGTGACAGGCCGGTATTCTAACCAACTGAACTACCGCTCCACTCAAGTTGCGGAGAATAATACGGTCGAGCCTTGCTAGCGTCAACCGTTTTTTTCACTCCCCTATATCGTTTAGTTAAAATTTCGCCAACCTAATCTAAAAATCCTGACTAATGAATAAAATATCTTCATATTCATCAAACTAACTTTCCCATAAAACCGTTAAATATCCCAAAGAGTATGCTCTGTTTTATCGATGATTATCGAATTCATCGGGCATAGTCAGGTCTATTTCATCCTGGGAAAGTGCCGCGGGTTTATTTTCCGCCGCTTCATCCAACAGGCGCTGCTCAGCCGCGGCTAATGCCTGCGCAAGACTCTGACGCTTACGCCACACAATTAAACCTAACACGCCTAAAATCAACAGCACCGCATTGATGCTAATGATCCAGAACATGGCATCTTGCTTCGCCAGCGCCTCTTCTTCGGCGGCTTTTTGGGCGGCAATGGCGGCTAACACCTCTGGACTGGGTGGAGGCTCAGGCGGTTGCACTAGGTTGAAAAAGAGTTCGGGTAAATCGAGCACTATTTCACGCCCCGTGTGCGTTGTTGTCGCAACAAAACCTTTGATGCGATAACTGCCAAACTCAGAAACGGGCGGTAATATCAACTCAGTGTCGGGTTCTGTTAGCCCATTAAGTACCACGGGCAGCTGCAGCCCAGCGGGACCCACCAATTCAAAAGAAAAATGGGTATCTGCTAGCTGCAACACTGTACTATCGGCGTGCAGCATAATTTTCCATTGACCCGTTAAAGGATCTTCAGGGGTAATCACCTCAGCATTTATCGGCCGCGCGGATAAGGTAAAAGGAAAAGAAACTTGCCGCTCAAACACATTATTACGCGCTTGAACCACAAAATCATATTCCCCCCAGGGCTGTTTAAGGTTTATTTCACTGGTAAATATGCCATCGTCGGGCTTTTCATCGAGCTTTTCACCACTGTCCTTGTAGGAACCGGCAATGATATCGCCGGCGGCAAAGTTTTCATCCCCTGCCCTATGTTTACTCACAAAATGTGCGGTCCATTCAACCAGATAATCTAGACCTGGCATACGGACGCGCTCAGCATCCCCCATAAGCTGGGCAACAATTTTGACCTGTTCCCCTTGAAAAAGCGGTTGAGGCAACGGCTGAACTTCGATTTCAAGCTTAGAGACTTTCTTGATCTTGGAGCCAGGGACGACCTTGCCGACCAACTGCCAAGGCCCTGGCTGTGGCGATTCGATGTAAATCATATCACCGGTAATACCGTCAACCCATTTAACGGTTTCGGGGTGACGACTGGCGTACCACTTACTGCCATCGGGAAGCACTATCACCACGGGGGCAGAGCCGTATTCACGCTCCACCAATAGGGTCATGCTACTCACCATATGATCTATTCTAAAGCGGTTTTTAAGCTCCGAGGCTGTGTCTAATGACACCACTTTTACCTTGGGTGTCTGCGCATTCGTGGCGATCGTGGGAGTGGTGATCGTGGAAGTGACGTTAGTAGGAGTGGCTGTCTTCGGGTTAGCAACAGGCTCAGGCTTATCCGCCGCCCATATGGCGGCACTGGCAAATAGCGTACTTAGCACTAAACCAATCTTGAACAGGGTTGTATGGCGCGACTTGGTCATAACCGATTATCTATCCTCTCCAGAGGCATTTTCCTGATTTTGCGACTAAATCAAGACGTTGTTCATGCGTGACTAGTTCATCGGCCGATGCGCTGATCACTTTAAGATTAAGTGAATTAGGATCAAACCTTTGGATCCCGCCCGCCTCTTGCCCGGCTTCTTCGTTGGATAAATTGAATTTGGTTTGACCGCCCGTCATGATTAAATAGACGTCGGCGAGGATCTCGGCATCCAATAATGCGCCATGGTACTGGCGACGGGAGTTATCGATACCATAACGTTTACACAGGGCATCAAGGTTATTCTTTTGCCCTGGATGCAAAAACTTGGCAATTTCTAACGTATCGAGAATGTCACAAATACTGGCCGTTTTCGGACCTTGTGGCTGCAGCAGTGAAAACTCATGGTCCATAAAGCTCACGTCGAAGTTGGCGTTATGGGCGACAATTTCAGCACCGTCAATAAACTCAATAAATTGCTGGGCGATTTGGTGGAACCGCGGCTCATGCGCCACGCGCTCATCGGTAATACCGTGCACCGCAATGGCTTCGGGATCGATAGCCTGTCCAGGATTAATATACTGGTGAAAATAGCGGCCAGTCAGGCGACGGTTGATGACTTCAACGCAGCCGATTTCAATAATTCTGTGTCCCAAATAGACAGCACCACTGCCCTGGTTCATACCCGTAGTTTCAGTATCCAGAATAATCTGACGACTGGCGTTTGAGATAATATTCATACTTTTATGCGCTTCTTATGACAATTTTTAGTTATACTCGGCCGAAATTCACGGCAATGGTAACAATTCGATGACTGAACTAAAACTGATCCACATCTTCACCGACGGCTCTTGCTTAGGCAACCCCGGCCCCGGTGGCTATGGCATTGTAATGAATTATAAAGGCCATACAAAGGAGATGTCCGACGGTTTTGCCCTCACAACCAATAATCGCATGGAATTACTGGCGCCAATCATCGCCCTGGAAAGTTTAAAAGAGCCCTGCCGCGTGGTGCTCACGAGCGATAGCCAATATATGCGTCAAGGGATCATGACGTGGATCCACAACTGGAAGAAAAAAGGCTGGATAACCTCCAACCGTACGCCTGTCAAAAACGTAGATTTGTGGAAACGCCTCGATAAGGCCTCACAAATACATCAGATTGACTGGCAGTGGGTAAAAGGTCATGCGGGGCATGCAGAAAATGAACGCTGCGATATCCTCGCCCGCACTGCAGCAGAAGCAAACCCGACCCAAGTTGACGAAGGTTACCAACCTTAACTTACTATACTGCCAAGGGTATTTATGCCTCCCCGCCCTTTTACCTAGGAAATATTAAAGAAATTCCCACAAAACTGCACAAATGCCTGCCCTAAAGACGTCGCTTGGCGACTCTTATGGGTAATGCGATAAAATTGCCGCTCCAAGACTAAGCCTTCAATCGTCACTAGGGCTAATTCTTTGCGACTGATGTCTTTATCCAGTGTGAGTTCAGATAATACCCCTAAGCCCGCACCTTGTTTAACGGCCAGTTTTATTGCATCGGGCGTGGTAAAACAGAATTTGGCTTCTGGCTGCATATCCAGTTCATTGGCCGCATTCACAAAATACTCCCTCGTACCCGATCCCTCCTCCCTAAGAACCCAAGATTGACCTCTCACCATAGAAGGTGTAACGGTTTGCCCGGCTAAGGGGTGCGCCGGATGGCAAAATACCAATAACCTGTCCTTATGCCATGCCTCAACATTAAGACGGTTATCGGTGCAATGTCCTTCGATAAATCCCATTTCCGAGCGGAACTGCGCCACGGATTGGATCACATCCTGGGTGTTAGTGATCGCCACATCAACATGGGTTTGAGTATGCTGCTGGCAAAAAGCCACTGCGGCCTTTGCAAGGAGATAATTACCGATAGTGGAACTGGCACTGACACTTAGGTGTCCCACCAAGTCCCCACCTTGAGTGGTAAAAGCCTGCTCAATTTGTTCGACCCGGTGAAGCAACTCAGTTGCCAGTGGCAATAATAAATTCCCCTGTGAATTGAGCTGCAGCCGATTGCCAATCCGTTCGAATAGGCGCGCATTGAGTTGTTTTTCTAATTCAGCCAATGCCATCGACGTGGCCGGAGGCGATAAATTGACTTGCTCCGCCGCTTTAGCAACCTGGCCATTACGTGCTACGGCTTCAAATACGGCAAGTTGCCTTAAGGTAATTCGCATATCAGACTCGTTTCTACACTGCGTTATTTTATATGTTCGGATAAATGCCCTGAACGTCCCGCCGTGGGGGCGGCGGCCCAGTTAGGTTGCAACACTTTGCGTTTATCGCGGATTGGCGTTAATGGCGATTCTAATTTACGCGCCACAATCAGATATAAACTGCCCGTACTCGGTAACCAAGAGGCCAAGGTTTGCTGCATAAAACGCCCTTCATTAAACTCGCCAATTAAGGGGTGATACACTAGACGCTCGTCACTCACCACTTGATACCCCAACAGGCCAAGCCAATCTCGTACCCGTGATGGCATAAAAAAACGCCCACTCCAAGGGAGACAATCTTGATATTTAGGCCACAATTTACCTAAAAAAACCGGGCTTAATGGATTAAACCCCACAATAAACAGATACCCCCCCGCGATCAGCACTCTGTCGGTTTCACGTAAAATGCGGTAGGGATCGGGCTCAAACTCTAACAGTAGACTCATTACCACCGCATCTATAACGCCATTTTGCAGTGGCAGATGACAAAAATCCCCAACGATGGAGGCATTGTCGCTGGCCGTGAGGGAAAAGTGGTGGGCAACGGGTGATTCCATACTCGACAGATCTGCACTTAAAGGGCCGAGCTTCAACAAATGATATCCAAAAACCCTAGGCCACCAATGGGTTAATTTCTCAGCAACCGCTTGCTGTAAGGCGGAACCATTCGGCAAGTCTTCCCATTGCTCTGGTTTGCGTTCAGTACTGAAATACGACACAAAGTTCCTCCTTCCACCATAAAACACTGCCATAGATGAATCGATACGGGGTATAAACACCACCCATTCAATCGCTTCCAATAAAACGGCAACAGTCGCCAAGCACCTTCCACTTGTGGATAATAACCTTATCTTTAAATCGAAATACAGCTATAGGTAGTTCTATGCTCACTATAACAGCGATTAATGCCTTTAATGACAATTATATCTGGGTGTTACAGCAGGGAGATCTACCGCAGGTTTATGTGGTAGACCCTGGCGATGCAAGCGTGGTCATTGCCTATATAGAGGCTCATGAGCTAACACTTGCGGGTATTTTACTCACCCATCACCATAGGGATCATACGGACGGTGTCGCGGAGTTAGTGGCATATGTAAAGCAAACAACCCAAGACGTCCTCAATGTGTATGGACCACACAATGAAGCCATTAACGGGATCAATATACCGCTCGATCCCAGTGTTACCGCAGCGCTCTCACTTCCGTTCCTCAAACAAAAAGTACAACTACTTAGTGTTACTGGCCATACCGCAGGCCATATAGCCTATGTTATCGAAGATGCTCTTTTTTGCGGTGACACGTTATTCAGTGCTGGCTGCGGCCGTTTGTTTGAAGGAACGCCCCAGCAAATGTTTCACTCCCTCAACCAACTGGCAAACCTCCCCGCCAATACTCAAGTTTACTGCGCCCATGAATATACCCTCGCAAATCTTAAGTTTGCCCTAACGGTCGATCCAAACAACACCGTCTTACAGGCATACGCTCGACAAGCTGCCGAACTGCGTGCACAAGGCAAGGCAACCATCCCCTCTAACATCGCATTAGAACAAGCCATCAATCCGTTTTTACGCACAGATGAGCTAAATATACTGAGTAGCATAAAACAGCATTTCAACATTCAAGATCCCAGTAAATTAGATAAACTCACCTGCTTTACCCTACTTAGGCAGTGGAAAGATATTTTTTAGCAGAAACAGTTTCATTTCCGCTTGAAATTTATACAGTTTTTCCCACCTTTGATAAGGTAAGTCAAGAATAGCCTTACACTATGTGAGATAATTAAGGGACAAGATAGAAAAGATCCCATAGAATGACTCGTTTTTGCGTGAATACTTTGCGCTCTGTGTTGTCGTTATCTTCATTAAAATTATTGAGTTAGCAATAGCGCTAATATAAATGAAGCCCTGACAATGCACTAACAGAGGACTACCGTTTTCCATGAGAGTATCACTTTATGTTGTAGTAGGGGGATTTGCCCTGCTCACTGGTTGTCAGACATTAGACAACCACGAGGTTACTAAGCCAGAAGCTGAAACCGTCGCAACCGAAAATACAGTCCCACAGTATTACCTCGCATCCCCAGCCGAGTCGGCTCAAATTACCGATGTGTGGGAACGAATTCGTCAGGGAATGCAATTACCGATCCCGGATCAGAAATTGGTTAATCAATACCGTGATTGGTACATTAAGAACCCAAAGCATCTAGAAATCATTTCAGAGCGCGCGGCGCCCTACATGTACATGATTGTGGAAGAGCTTGAAAAGCGTCATCTTCCTATTGAGATTGCACTACTACCCATTATCGAAAGTGCCTTCGATCCTTCGGCCTCATCTGCCAGTGCCGCTTCGGGTTTATGGCAATTTACCACACCTATGGCCAACCATTTTGGCCTAGAAATGAACTGGTGGTACGACGGGCGCCGCGATGTCCCGGCATCCACAGTGGCGGCGTTGGATATGCTGGAATATCTCTACGAGAAAACCAATAATAATTGGCTCTATGCTTTCGCCGCCTATAATTCCGGCGAATCTCGAGTACTCAATGCCATTAAACGCAATGAGGAAAAAGGGCTTGAAACCGATTTTTGGTCTCTTAATCTACCCAAAGAAACCGAACGCTATGTGCCTCAATTACTCGCACTCGCCGAAGTCATCAAACATGCGGATGAGTATGGCATCAGCTTAGCCCCAATTGAGAACAGCCCTACCATTGAGGTT
This sequence comes from Shewanella sp. KJ2020, assembly GCF_024197625.1. Taxonomy (NCBI): domain Bacteria; kingdom Pseudomonadati; phylum Pseudomonadota; class Gammaproteobacteria; order Alteromonadales; family Shewanellaceae; genus Shewanella; species Shewanella sp. KJ2020. The sequence goes on from NZ_JAKUKD010000006.1 coordinate 20,636, forward strand.
GTGGATATCGATAGCCAGATTGATCTTGCGATGGCCGCAGGGCTCGCCAATATGACCCCCCTTGAGCTGCAAAAACTCAATCCAGGTTATAACCGTTGGGCAACCTCACCATTGGGTCCGCACACTTTAGTGCTACCAATTGATAAATCTGAAGAATTCAAAAAAGCCCTCGCAGAAACAGAAAGCGAAGCACGGGTCAGTTGGTTGAGATACACCATAAAACCCGGCGATAGCATTGGGGTGATCGCAAAAAATCACCATACGACCATTGCCGCCATCCGTGCGGCTAATGGGATGAAAAACAATACTATTGTGGCAGGTAGACATTTGATCATTCCGGTATCTGCGGATGATAAACAGCTATACGCCATATCAACGAGCCAAAAATTACCGAAGAAAACTCGGGCTCTAGCAACGGGGCCCCAGTTGACCTACAAGGTGCAATCAGGCGATACCCTATGGGAAATTGCCCACCAGCATAAGGTAAGTGTAAAGCAGCTAACAGCATGGAATCATTTGAGTAAAGACAGCAAATTGCATGCTGGGCAGCAACTCACCATCATAGCGCCACAGGCTCCAGTGGCGGCGGAACAAATTCGGACTGTGAGTTATAAGGTGAAATCCGGCGATTCATTAGCGCGGATCGCCAGCAAATTTAATGTCACTATAGCCGAGTTATTAGAGTGGAATAGCTTAACGTCATCGCAATATATCCAACCCGGTCAAGTGTTAAAACTGGTGGTTGATGAGAGCAAGTTAAGCGCTTAATTGCTTGGCTTAAGCTCGACAGATAAATAAAGGCAGCGACCTCTGGACGCTGCCTTTGTTTTTAGTGCTAGGCACAAAAGTGCTCAACTATCTAAAATGACTATTCGGTAACTGCAAAAAACAGCTTCAAGGGCGTTCCTTTAAAAGCCACCTAACTTTTTCAGTAGAGAATCCTTCAATTTATCCTTGGCCTTATCTGTTTCTTCCTTCAACTGATTGTTGAGTAATGCCTGAGTATCTAAGGCATATTCTGGCTTTTGGAAAGTCCCTGTAATGGCCAATGGGATATCAACTCCTACCAGAGCATCTTTCTCACTTCCGCCCTGACCTTTAAGTGAATTAACCAAACTGGTCGTTAATTTATAGTCCAATGATTCGGTCAATAAATTTGCACTGCCCTTGCCCGCTAATCGTAGTAAGGGTGAGGACATAGCAAGGTCGGGATTGGTTGCGATACCGTTTTCAAGGGAAAAATTCCCCGTCAGACTCGAGAAGTCGGTTTTACGCTCTTCTTTCGTATCTGCCGATAAATCCCCCTTTAACTTAGCCTGAGCACTGCGGATCATCTGTGGAATATTAACGCCGTAGAGGGCGCCATCGGTCACATCAAAGCGACCATTTGCGAGCAGATTTTTCTTTAACTGTTCAGGGATCAAGCTCTTACCCTTTCCCTTAATATTGATATTGGCGGTTCCTGCTAATAAATCCACTTCGGCTAAATCTTTAAGTAATGCTCTAACTTGTACACCCGTCACTTGCTTATCAAATTGATAACTCGCCACACTCTGGCGTGCATCCACTTGCGCATTTACCATCAACTTACCTTGGTATAAATCGGCGGTTAGCTGTTTTAGATCAACGACCCCGCCTTTGACGCCTAAGTCTAGCAGCCAATTTTGAGTAGCAAGATTGGCGACCTTAATGGATTTTACCGCCAACTTAAGCTTCATATCGAGGGACTTAAGCGCACTCAAATCAGGTTCAGAGGCTTTGGCGGCAGTGGTTGCCTGAGCGGTTTTTTCTGTTCCTTCTGTTGTTGCGGATTTTGGCAATAGGGCATCAAGATCGATATCACCCACTTGGAAATCGGCATTAATTTGCGGTACTTTCCCGCCGTAATTCAGCGTTAATTGACCCGAAGCACTCATATCCGCGGCGCTCAGCTTCACAATATCCGCAGACAATTGCTTTTTATCTAAGGCTATTTGAGTGTTTAGACTAATTGCGGTGCTCACTTTTTGATTAGGGATGCTGTCACCTTCAATCACAGTGTCAATATTAAATTTATCAATAACTAATTGATTGAAATCTGCACTCAGTTTAATTTCCCCTTCCCCTTTACTGCTCACTTTCATCTCGGCTAAGGATGCCGTAAATTCGTAGGCTATGGGGGCAAACTTATCGAGGGAAAATGCGCCTAAGGTTAAGCTCTCTAGGGTAAATGTTTGCGTCTGCCCCTTAGCCTCATCGATCAAATTGATTTGTGTGTTGGTGATAGCAACACCGCCCACTTCGATACTGGCAAGCTGAGTTTTAGTGGCAGGTTCATTGGCTGGGCTAGCTTTAGCCGCAGAATCGCCCGTTAATCCATCTAAACTTGAGCTGCCATTCTTGCGGGTAACTAAATTGATTGTCGCGCCGTCCAAACTCAATTGGGCAATTTCAATCTCTTTACTCAGGAGTGGCATCAAGGCAACTTCCGCTATGGCTTTATTCACGTCAAGCATAGACTTAGGTGTAAAACCCTCAGGATTTGAGAGAGAAATTCCCCCTAAATTAATGCCAATAGTGGGGAAAAATGTCCATGAAAGATCATCACTAATCACTAACTCGCGACCCGTTTGTTTTTTCACGGCGCTGACTATTTCAGGTTTAAAGTCATTCGGATCAAAAAATACCGTGAGATATAAGGTAACGACCAATACTAAGGTCACCAAAATAGCTAAAAACCACTTAATCAATTTCATATAAACATCCTTATCGATAACAATCTTACATTCAAGTATCGAGCCTTAGTTTAAAAAGGCAAAGTTCAACGACTCCTCGCTGATGGCGATCCCATTTTGATCCGCATAAATCATCATCCCGGGTTTAACGAGTACGCTCCCTATTTCTATAGGCACATTCACTTGTCCTTGGTTCAATTTATCTGTCTTTATCGGCATAGCACCGAGTGCATAGACCCCAAGGTTAAAGGTTACCAATCTCGCCGCATCGCGGATATAGCCATTGATCACCACGCCCTGCCAACCATGATCTAACGCACTTTGGGCAATAAGATCACCTAGTAGCGCCCTACGGGCCGAACCGCCGCCATCGACGACCAACACTTTGCCATGACCATCCTGTGCCAGCACCTCCTTCACTTTAGAGTTGTCTTCAAAGCACTTCACAGTCACAATCTCGCCCCAAAAAAGACGTTTTCCACCAAATGCAGTAAAGGTGAGCGGTAATAGGGTGAGCTTCGAAGGATAGTGGTCGAACAAATCAGGTAATAGATCAAGCATTTGAATCTCCGCACTCGTTAAAAATTTAGACTACCCATTATTGTAGACCTCGACAAGGCCAAAACAAAAACGGCACAGTTTTTATTTAATTTTGACTTCTAATTGCTTGGTGAAAATTGGCATTCACATTATAATCTGTGACAGTTAACATCCTGTGACAACCTCTTAGGGTTTTTACCTAAGTGATATCATTATTTAGTTCCTCTATTTTCTTTGTTATAAAGCGAAAACCAAATGACTACTGATCTTGATTTACAGAGCGCAATCGCGGCTCTTGATGAATATGGATATGATAAAAAAGTCTCAGCGGATCTTGAGCAAGCCCGTAACAAACAACAGATGGGAAAATATATCAAGTCCCTCGACTATAGTTTACGTCGACTATTGATATTGCAAGAAACAGTTAACGAATTAGTCGAAGAAAAGAAACATCAACTTGCATTGCAAGAGCATGTTCAAACCTACAAAACAAAGATTATCAATTTATCTCGGGAATTTAACATTTCCTATGAGGATGTCTTAGCTATCATGGCAGAGTTAGCTAATAAAAAATAATCTCATCTTTAAGCCTTTTTATACTGTTCATATACTCAAAAATTAGCCCTGTAATCTAGAGCCGTTGAGCATTATTGAGTAAATGAGATCTTGGTACTGTAAAAGAAAAGAGGCTAGATAAAATATCCAGCCTCCTAGGTATAACCTGTTATTTATCTTGCATCAGCTGACGGATATATTTCACTGGCGCACTGCCATAACTTAAGAATTTCTCATGGAAGGTCTTAAGATCAAAATCCTTATCCTTGGCCTTTTTGTATTCTTCACGGAAATCATAGATCTCACGATAGCCTGAATAATAACTGGTGAGCTGAACTTGACTTAGCGTTGCACGGCGCCACTTACCTTCAGCTTCTGCTTGCTGTTGAAATGCTTCATCCATCATCAAGGCTATCGCCTCTTTTTCAGTCATACCTTTTACATGGATGCTGTAGTCTAAAATTGTGTTACAGATAACTCTCAAGTTCCACTTGTAATACATGAGCCACATTTCAGGTTCAAAATCACCGTAGCCTTCCTCGAGCATCATGCGTTCGGTATATACTGCCCAGCCTTCAACCATAGCCCCATTACCAAATAAACTCTTCACAAGGCTTGGCGACTCATTAGAATAAACCAATTGAGTATAATGCCCTGGAATCGCTTCATGGATATTAAGGATCTGCAAAATCCAGTGGTTATACTCACGTAGATAACTTTCAGCGGACTCATCGCTCATATCATCGAGTGGCGTCACATTGTAATAGGTATTACCTAATTTCTCATACGGACCAGGGGCACTGATAGAAGCTCCTGCGAACCCACGCATATATTCTGGGGTTTCACGTACGACTAACGGTTTTTTAGGGTCGAGGGTCACTAAGTTTTTCTGATTAACAAAGTCGATTAACTGTGGAATCTGTTTACGCACCTCATTCACAAAGTCGTCACGTTTAACATGTTGGGTCGATAATTTATCGATTAACTGACGAATGGCGATTTTATTATCCGCAGGTTTTGGCGTGGTGAAATATTTAGACCAAAGTTTATCGGTTAACTTGGTCATTTCACCTTGAACTCTTTCTTTATCGGCCATGGCCTTTTCGTAGAGTTGCTTTGCCGTCATGCCCGCTTGAATATCGAAGGCAAACTTCTGTTCGTATAATGCCTCTCCAATCCTAAAGCTGCGGGCGCCGTCTTTTTTGAGTTGCGATACTAGGTTATTAAGCCACGTAATATGCCCGTTGATTGCCACCGTTGCCGCATCGAAACGCGTCTTAAATAAGGCTTTTTCACTATCGCTCAAACCAGAATCGGCAACTTGCTTTAATAAATCATCGGAGAAAACAGAAAATGCCCCTTGGTTCTGCATGATGGCAAGTTCAGTATGCTCTAGGGTGGGATGATTGATATTAGCCTGCGCCGCGGCGTAATAAGCTGGAATATTTTCCATACGCGCAAGCACCGAACGCAATCTATCATCTAGCGGGGCGAAGTTCTCGTTGATAATTTGGGCAAAACCACCCGCGACATTATAGTTTGAGGGATCCCACTGCCAGGATTTAAACGTAGTGATATCCCACGCCATACTGCCCAATAAATTATTGATTAAGTGGTAATCAATCAATTCATTGGCGCTTAAGGATTGTTGATCAAACTTGGCGAGGGCTGCCTGCTGGGCGCTAACAAAAGCTAAGGTTTTAGCACGGCTAGCTTCATTAGGTATATCAAGGTAGCCATCATTGACATGCTTACCACTGTATAGTGCCCAAGTGGGTGATAATTCCCACAGGGAATCGATAAAAGCATTACTAAATTGTGCAAAGCTTGTGGCTTGAGCTTCTGCGGTAACCGCAGCTGCGCTGGTATTGGTCTGAGATTGGCAGCCAACAATACCGGCGAGCGATAACAGTATCGCAAGGGAGAGCGTAGTTTTTTTCATTATATTTCGTCCTTTATACTATGATGTTCGAGCCCAAGTTTTAAATCAGCTCACTTAACGCTTTAAATCAACTCACTTAGCAGTATGCCAAGGGCAATGACACACAAGTGTGGCAATTAAAAATGCACTAAGTTAATCATATTGCTTCAGTAATTGCAGCTATGTTGCCACAGAATACATGCTCAGTTACAAATTTGTAGTTCAGGCATAACGCGCAACGAAGGATAAATAGCAAGCGCGTATCTAAGACAATCAAACATAATCAAGGGGGGATGAGCAAAGATCATTTCTGGTAAATCCTGCAATATTCGCCTTTTATTTACTACCGCCTGCTATAATACCGAGCTGCTTCGCTGTTGAGTCACACTTAACAGTTTGCCTATGAATTATTTATTTGAGACACCCAATGCCATTTTCCAAACTTGGATTAAGCGAACCGATTGTAAAAGCCATTACAGAACTCGGTTATTCAACTCCGACCCCCATTCAAGCTAAGGCGATCCCCGTTATCCTCAGCGGCAGAAATGTGCTCGGCGCCGCACAAACGGGCACAGGTAAAACCGCCAGTTTTGTGTTACCGCTGCTGCAAATGTTTGCCGATAGCCCCAAAATCCGCCCTAAGCGAGTACGCGCTATTATCCTTACGCCTACCCGTGAACTTGCGGTACAGGTTGAGGACAATATCAGCCAATACGCAAAATATCTGCCGCTGACCTCCATGGCCATGTACGGCGGCGTCGATGCTACGCCACAAAAAAAGCGCTTAATTGAAGGCGTCGATATCCTAGTGGCGACCCCTGGTCGATTACTCGATATGTACACCCAAAGAGCCATTCATTTCGATGAATTATCTGTACTGGTATTAGATGAAGCCGACCGAATGCTCGATATGGGATTTATTGAAGATATCAATAAAATCATCGAAAAATTGCCGCCACAAAGGCAAAACTTGCTCTTCTCGGCCACCCTGTCAAAGCAAGTGCGCGTATTAGCTAAGACCGCCGTTGAAAATCCTATCGAGATTGAAATTGCACGAAATGCTGCCACGGCGCCACAAATAGATCAGTGGCTCACCACGGTCGATAAAGATAAAAAATCTGCGTTACTCAGCCATCTGATTAAAGAACAAGCGTGGGATCAAGCGTTAATTTTTATCCAGACCAAGCAAGGTGCCGCCAAATTAGTCAGTCAGCTTGAAAAGCGCGATATTAGCGCCGAAGCCTTCCACAGTGGCCGCAGCCAAGCGGTGCGTGAGCAGCTTTTAGCCGATTTTAAGTCCGGTAAACTGGCATTTTTAGTGGCGACGGGCGTCGCATCCCGCGGTATCGATATCGATGCCCTCACCCGGGTTGTTAACTATGATCTGCCCGATGAAGCCGATGATTATATTCATCGTATTGGGCGTACAGGCCGCGCCGGCGAGCAAGGTGAAGCCCTATCCTTTGTATCAAAGGACGACTTTAAAAATCTGTGTGCGATTGAGCGCCGCTTAGGCCACCTTATCGTGCGTAAAGAAATCGACGGATTTGCCCCTAAAAAAGAAGTGCCAATCTCCATTCTCGATTTTGTGCCTAAACATAAGCCGGAGAAAGTGTTTCGCCCAACAGACTCGGCTTCGGGAACTTACCGCAGTGCAAAGGAAGGCACTTTCGAGACGGCTAAGGCGAAAAAGCATCGCAGTGCAAAACCGCAACCCAAGTCAACGCCGAACGCGACTTTGCGTCCAACAAGAACTGCGGCCCAAAGTCCAAAGCAACAGGACAGTTGCGCCCCTTTTAATCCATGGACCAGCGGACCTAAAACTAAGTAATTCAATCAAATAGAAGCTAATACTATGATTATTTTCACAACAAATATCGGCGAAATCGGCATCGAGCTGGATCTTGAACATGCGCCCGTTACTTCCAAAAACTTTCTCCGTTACTGCGAAGAAGGCTTTTATGAACACACCATTTTCCACCGGGTTATCAAAGGCTTTATGATCCAAGGCGGTGGTTTTACCGCCAAGATGAAAGAAAAACCGACCCACGATCCCATAGTCAACGAAGCCAATAAAGGGCTTTCAAACGTCCTTGGTACTATTGCGATGGCCCGCACCGATGCACCGCACTCGGCCACGGCGCAGTTTTTTATCAATACCGCGAATAATGATTTTCTCGACCATACCGCAACCACCAATAACGGTTGGGGTTATGCTGTCTTTGGTAAAGTGGTCGCTGGGCTCGAGGTGGTGCAGCAAATTGAAAAGGTCAAAACCACTAAGGTCGCAGGCCATGAAGATGTGCCACGCGAACCTATTATTATCGAGAAAGTGACCATTACAGAGTAATTTGCGCACATATACACCCAAACAACCTGAAGATGCAGGCTTCGTATCTTCAGCTAGCTTGGGTATAAAAAGGGAGCTTATCGCTCCCTTTATTTTTCATTGCGGTCAATCAATATCCTTGAGTGGCCATAATACGATATGATCTTCGATATCTTTTACCCTGCGCTCATCAATCACTTTGCCTTGAATTGACATGCCCGCAAGGTGCATCGCCTCTTTCGATCCTGTGATTAACGGGTGCCAACTCGGCAAGCCACGTCCAGCGGCAAGCCGGCGATAGGCACAGCTATCGGGCAGCCATGTCAGTTGATTGATATTATCTAAGGTGATCACTGTGCATTGGGGAACATAGCTAAATCGGTCACTGTAATGCTGACAACTAGCGCTATTATGATCGAGCAATAAACAGGCCGCATTGGTGTAATACAAGTCTTCGGTTTCATCGTCGATCAATTTATTTAAACAACATTTACCACAGCCATCGCAGAGGGATTCCCACTCTGTTGCTGTCATTTGCGCTAATGTTTTACTCTGCCAAAATGCCATGTTCGAAACTGTCTTCCAATAAAAAACCCGCTCAATGCGGGCTATTTTACACTAATTTGTTGGGGATGCTTAATTCTCTCCGATAGATACACAACAGAAATGCCAAAATAGTCAGCGCTATTCCTGCCAGGGCTATCACTGTCAGAGCTATCACTGTCAGAGCCATCACTGTCAGCGTTATCCCAATGCAATAGGGCACGGTAATTACCATAAACCAGGTATTTTCGCCCTTTTATCCCATCGGGCATAATCAGTGAGGCGTTAATATCTTCACGATTGGGGAGATCGGTATTATCAAATTTGCGAATACCCAGACCTTGCCACTTAGCTAAGGATTGGCGTTTATCCAAACCCACTAGCGCTAAATCTATAGTGGCAGGTGCTTGCACTTGCCTGCCCCAGGTATCATCGCCCTGCCAACCTTGGTGGTTTAGCAGATTTGCAGCCGTGGCAAAAGCATCACTGAGGTTGCCCCAAATATCTTTCTTACCATCGCCGTCCCCATCTTGGGCATAGGCAAGGTAGTCTGTCGGCATTATCTGGGTTTGTCCCATCGCACCGTGCCAATTGCTTTTAAGATCGTCAAACCCCAAATGGTCTTTATCCATGATCGACAATGCCGCCATAAACTCCTTTTGGTAAAAGTCTTGTCGCTCACTATTAAAGGCCTGTGATGCCGTCACAGATAATACGGGATAATTCCCTGCATTTTCACCAAAATCGGCGACGAGTCCCCACAACGCGACCAAAAATCTTGGCTGAACTTGATATTTATCAGCAATATGATTAAGCACTTGCTCATGTTCTTTAAACAGCACCCGCGCCGTGTTGACTTTCCATTCGGGCACCACTTGGGGTAAAAAGGTATCGAGATTTTTAGCGTCTTCTGACTTGGTATTGTCGGTGGCACCGGCTTTTTTAAAGCGTTTTATCTGGGGGAAAGCGCTATCTAAGGTGGCTTGGCTAATGCCCTTTGCACTCGCCTCTTGTTTTAACTGTATAAGATAATCGCTAAAACTAAGATTTGTGCGGTTTTCTTGCCCCAGTGCAGGCGGACTTATCAGGGGCAAGATAGCGAATGTACATGCGACAACAGGGTAAATGATGGTTCTTGGCATATCCCATTCCGCTGAATTATCAATCTTTGATCCCAAGACTGTGTTTATGCTCGGCCAATAAATTAACCTGTGGCGGCGGAATTTGTAAATAGTAGCCATTCTCTTCCAGCGCAGCTCTGACCTTTTGTATATCAGCCATCCCTAATGAGTCACGTTTAGCGATAGGAAATACCATCACTAATTGTGGCACACCAAACATGTCCATCAAGGCAACGGGGACATCTTCAAAACAATCTCGTTTCTTCACGAATAAGTAAGTGTCAACCTTTCGACTACTTTTATAAACGGCACATAGCATAAGTGTATCAATATCCAATAGTTCAAACTTGCCAGTCAATGGGGCACACTATAACATGGTCGCCTAGTAATTTAATTGTAAAATCAGCGAACCGACTGATGATTTCTTAAGAAGAGTGCCGGGATGCCAAAACCTAGCTTAGAGTTAAAAGGTGCTTCTTTTACTCTTTCAGTACTTCATATTAATAGCAGCGACTTACATGCTGTCATGGCTGAATTAGATAGCAAATTGGCACAAGCCCCTCAGTTTTTTCTGGGTGCTCCTTTAGTCGTTAATTTGAGCGCCATACAGGATAACGATTTCGATTTGCATGGCTTAAAAGAGTTATTGCTTTCACGCCAGTTAGTGATTGTCGGGATCACGGGGGCCACAACCGTTCTCAGCAATCAGGCTAAAACGCTTGGATTAGCCATTGTAAAAGCCGGTAAGCAGAGCACTACCCCCCCCCCTGCGCCGCGCCAAACCAAGATCGTTAAGCAGAATATCCGCTCAGGTCAGCAGGTCTACGCAAAAAATGGTGATTTAATCATATTTGGTGCCGTTGGCAATGGCGCTGAAGTCATTGCCGATGGTAGCATTCATATCTATGGCGCATTACGGGGAAAAGCCATGGCTGGCGCGGCGGGAGATCCGACTGCCGTCATCATAGCCCACTCCCTTGAAGCCGAACTCGTTTCGATAGCTGGGCAATATTGGCTCGCTGAAAATCTACAACAACATAGCACAGATAAAAGCGGCTGCATTCGCTTAAACGGCGAGTCGCTTATGGTTGAATCATTGCCCCTCTAAATGGCAGAACAAAGGATAGAGAGAAACATGGCACAAATTATTGTTGTCACTTCAGGTAAAGGCGGTGTCGGTAAAACCACATCGAGTGCGGCGATCGCCACCGGACTCGCAATGCAAGGACACAAGACTGTCGTTATCGATTTTGATATCGGCTTACGAAATCTCGATTTGATCATGGGCTGCGAGCGTCGTGTCGTTTATGACTTCGTCAATGTGATCAACGGTGAAGCCAATCTTAATCAGGCACTCATCAAAGACAAACGCTGCGAAAAACTGTTTGTGCTGCCCGCATCGCAAACCCGCGATAAAGATGCGCTGACCAAAGAAGGCGTGGGCCGTGTGCTCGATGATTTAGCGCAAGACTTTGAATTTATTATCTGCGATTCCCCAGCAGGGATTGAGCAAGGCGCTATGATGGCACTGTATTTTGCCGATATCGCCATTGTCACCACCAATCCAGAAGTGAGTTCGGTGCGCGACTCAGATCGTATTTTAGGTATGCTACAGAGCAAATCTCGCCGTGCAGAACTGAATTTAGAGCCGATAAAAGAGTTTTTACTGCTGACTCGCTATTCACCGAGCCGCGTGAAATCCGGTGAGATGTTAAGTGTTGACGATGTTAAAGAAATCCTCGCAATTGAATTGTTAGGCGTGATCCCTGAGTCACAATCAGTACTCAAAGCCTCAAACTCAGGCGTGCCTGTGATTATCGATCAAGAAAGCGATGCTGGCCTCGCCTACAGTGACACGGTCGCGCGCCTATTGGGTGAAGATGTTCCAGTACGCTTTATTACGGAAGAAAAGAAAGGTTTCTTACAACGGATATTTGGTAGCTAATTATGTCTTTACTCGACTATTTCAAAAGCAAGAAAAAGCCTAGCACTGCGGTAATGGCAAAAGAGCGACTACAAATTATTGTGGCTCATCAACGTGGTCAACGGGACACCCCCGATTATTTTCCACAAATGAAACAAGAAATTATTGCGGTTATTCGCAAATATGTGCAGATTTCTGATGATCAAGTGTCAGTGCAGTTAGATCAAAACGACGATAATCTGTCGGTACTCGAGCTTAACATCACTCTGCCAGACAGATAAGTCGAGCTTTCCCAAGCTGGTTCAAGGTGTTCAGGTATGAGTTTCGCCATCTTGGACTGGTTTGGATATATACGTCATCCCCAAATGGGGGATGACGTTTTTTGCCGCCTAGGGTTTACGCTAAGACTAAAGCTCAAGTTTGGCTAATGACTGCGCGGCTAATTCACCACGCCAGCCACATAACACTGCGGGTAAATCGCCCTGCTGATTATCCCAACGCCACTGCAGATATTCATGGATATGCCGTTTAGACGCTAACATTTCCTGTGGAACTTCATGGTGTTCACACAATTCTGCCAAACAGGTTTTAATGCTCTTAAAAGCCGATTTGTAGCCGGATTTTAAGGCTAATACATCGACTAACTCGGGTAGATTGACCAGATCCGCCGTTTGCATGATCCGCAGTATCTCTTTACCGTGAATACGCTTTTCCTGCTCGGTTAAGTCGTTGAGTTTCATTAACTCGGCGATGCTTTTAGGCTGTTTTTTAGCAAGAGCTATCAGCCCATGGTCCTTAATCACAAACCCTAAGGCAAGATCCCGGGCTAAGGCTTTTTCAAGGCGCCATTTAGCTAATACCTTAAGATAGGCTAATTGGATCTCATTCAATTGAAAGGCATTTTTAACCTTTAAATAGGCGGTATCTAGATCCGGGGCCGCTAAGCGCCCCTCTGTCATCCGCTGGCCTTCCTCGTATAACCAAGTTAATCGCCCCTGGGCGCTGAGTTTGGCTTCAAGTTGTGGATAGAGTTGATATAAGAAGAGGACATCGTTCGCCGCATAGGTCAGCTGCGCTTCACTTAAGGGACGTCGTATCCAATCAGTACGGGATTCGCCCTTATCAATCACTTCACCAAGGCAAGTTTCCACCAGCTTAGCGTAACCCACGCCATGGCCCATACCACATAAAGATGCCGCAATTTGGCTATCGAATAAAGGTGCTGGTTGACACTGACCATAGTGCGCAAATACTTCTAAGTCTTCACTGCAAGAATGTACTAACTTGATAATATTGGGATTATCGAGCAAGGCCCAAAATTGCGATAGATCGGGTAGTGCCACTGGATCGATCAAGGCTAAGGTGTGGCCATCATAGGCCTGAATGAGGCCTAATTTTGCATAATAAGTCCGAGTACGAACAAACTCGGTATCTAAGACGAGTATTTTACTCTGTTGATATTGGGCGACGAGGGCATTAAGGCCCGCTGCATCGCTCACATACTGAAACGCTGACAAATTCTTCTCCAGTTCCTGTGGGGTCAATCACAGTCCATAAAAACAAAAGCCGGCTCATTGCCGGCTTCAATCCTACGCGCGCTTAACTTCGTCTCTAAGCTCTCGTCGCAAGATCTTACCCACGTTGGTTTTAGGTAACTCGTTCCTAAATTCTACCAGCTTCGGTACTTTATATCCCGTTAAATGAATACGACAATGCTTAATGATGTCATCAGCGGTTAAGGATTTATCTTATGCCACCACAAAAACCTTCACTAATTCACCACTGGCGTCATTGGGGACCCCCACGGCGGCGACTTCGATAACCTTAGGATGCAGTGCGACCACCTCTTCCACCTCATTGGGGAAGACGTTAAACCCAGAAACCAAGATCATGTCTTTTTTACGATCGACGATATAGAAAAAGCCTTGTTCATCCATATAGCCTATGTCGCCCGTGGCTAACCAGCCATCTTTATCGATCACTTTGGCCGTTTCTTCTGGGCGTTGCCAGTAGCCTTTCATCACCTGAGGGCCTTTACCAAACAACTCTCCGGTTTCGCCTTGGGCTAAGATGTTACCGTCGTCATCGCGGATCTGAATAAGTGTCGATGGTGCTGGGAAACCGATAGAACCGTTATAACCATCTAAATTATATGGACAACAAGTTAATAGCGGCGAAGCTTCGGTCAAGCCATAACCTTCAAGCAAACGGGTTTTAGTGATGTTTTGCCATTTATCTGCCACGGCTTTTTGTACCGCCATACCGCCGCCAATCGACAGTTTTAGGCGGGAAAAATCCAGTTGGGAAAAATCTTCACTGTTGACTAAGGCATTAAATAAGGTATTCACCCCAGTTAATGCGGTAAAAGGATATTTTTTTAGTTCAGCGACAAAGGCAGGAATATCACGGGGATTAGTGATCAGTAGATTCTGGCTACCCTTGTGTAAAAACAGTAAGCAATTCACTGTTAAAGCAAAAATATGGTACAGAGGCAATGCCGTGACCACAAATTCACTGCCATCGTTTAAGGCGGGCGAATAAGCACCATCGGCCTGCAACACGTTAGCAACCACGTTCCTATGGGTCAGCATCGCCCCTTTAGATACCCCAGTTGTGCCACCGGTATATTGCAAAAAGGCAAGATCATCATTGGTGATAACGGGTTTGACATACTGCATGCGTCGTCCACGGGAAAGAGTGTCGCGCATTGAAAGTGCGTGGGGTAAATCGTATTTAGGCACTAACTTCTTAATGTACTTCACCACAAAGTTCACTAAGGTGCGTTTTGGTGCGCTTAATTGATCACCTAAACTGGTGATAATCACGCTCTTAACCGGAGTTTGATCAACCACTTCTTCTAAAGTGCGGGCAAAGTTTGACACCACCACAATGGCTTTGGCGCCAGAGTCAATCAACTGATGTTTAAGTTCGCGCGGTGTATAAAGTGGGTTAACGTTAACCACCACCATACCGGCCCGCAAAACACCAAACAGCGCAATGGGGTATTGCAGTAAGTTTGGCATCATTAAGGCAACACGGTCACCCTTTTCGAGCTTTAATTCATTTTGTAAATAGGCGGCAAAAGCACGGCTGCGCTCTTCCAATTTACGGTAGGTTAGCGTGGCACCCATGTTGATAAATGCAGGTTGATCCGCATACTTAGCCACCGCCGTCTCAAACATATCGACGAGCGATGAATACTGATCCACATTTATCTCAGCAGGCACATCTTTTGGTAAATGATTAATCCAAGGCTGATCCACAACTCTCTCCTAAATCCCCACAACTGCGGAAACGGTATCCATACAACCGTCAACACTCGATAAATACCGAGTTAAAATACCGGCTTACATTTCTTGTTATTGATTAACTCGTCATAAATCATACGAGCGTTTTAATTTTGATCATCATCACATAAAAAAAACAAAAAACCTAGTGCCTTTTTTGGTTAGCCAAAGCCACTATTCAACAAAGTCTCGGATCAACTGCGCTACCCCCTGCGCATTCTCCATATGAACATGGTGATCCCCCTCGATAATGTGTTCAGAAAGCTGTTTGAACCACACTCGCGCCTTAGGCAAGGCGCTCTGCAATTGGCTAAATCCCTGTTTACCGCAAATCAATAGGGTTGCCACCGAGATATCCTGCATGAGTGCATCAACCTGAGCGAAAGTTAATCTCTGGGGTGAATCTAATTTCAACCTTGGATCGCTTCGCCAGCCGATGCCGTTCGCTTCGGGGCGCATATTGCGCTCAAGTAATAATTGGCACCAAGGTTCAGCCAAGCCTGTTAAATGTGCCCTCGCTCGTACCGCGGTATCGATACTGTCGTAAATTTTTATCTGCCGATGCTGCTGGCTTAAGTGTTTTTCATGTTGATAAAAACTCTTACGTAAACGCGCCTTCGCTTGCGTCGGTGATTCAAACAATGGGCTTAAAGCTTCAATCAAAATCAGTTTATTGACCTTTTCAGGGAAGGCCGCCGTGTAGGCCGACGCAATGATCCCCCCGAGTGAATGTCCAACCATGGCGAGCGGTTTCTGCGGTAAGACGGTCAACAAGGCGTCCAGATCATACAAGTAATCAATCCAATGCAGCGGATAATGGCCCGGCCGGTGGGCTGAAAATCCATGTCCGGGCCAATCGATGGCAAGCACCTGATAATGAGGTAAAAACTCAGCGAGCGGTTCAAAACTATTGGCGTTATCTAACCAGCCATGTAAGGCAAGCAATAACGGCTTATCCCTCGCCCCCCATAATCGGCCACTCAGCTTGATATGGGGTAATACAAACTCAACTTGATTTTGGGGGGCGAAAGATTGCCACATATTGTCTCTGATGTCAGGTAATTAACGTGCTTTTTTGATAAATTTTAGCGTCATGCGGTCACTTTCACCGATTGCTTGGTATTTTGCTTTATCGGTATCGCCTAAGGCATATGAGGGGGGAAGTGTCCAAACCCCTTTAGCGTAATCCTTAGTATCCTTAGGATTGGCGTTGATCTCTGAACTTTGATCTAAGCTAAAACCGACTTTCTCGGCTAAGGCAATCATCTCGGTTTGATCCATATAACCACTGCTAAGACTCATCCCTTTGTTGGCTCTGTGTTCAACGACACCAAATACCCCGCCATCTTTGAGCACTTTATAGGAAGCAGCAAACACATTTTCCAATTGATCCGCTGAGGCCCAGTTATGCAGGTTACGGAATGTTAGTACCAGATCGGCACTGCCATCGGCACCGAGTTCCATCTTATGGGGCGGATCAAATGTGACGATTTTAGCTTTTCCAAACAAGGCTTTATTTGCTGTCATCCAAGTTTCAAACTTACTACCCGCATTGGCTCGATATTTATTTCCGGGGGTATCGGTCGCGGGTTGAGTCTCAAAACTGGCCGCAATATATTGGCCTTCTTTAGCTAAATAGGGCCCTAAAATTTCACTATACCAACCATTACCGGGCCATAGTTCGACCACAGTTTGATTGGGTGATATACCAAAAAATGTCAGGGTTTCTGCGGGGTGACGATAGATATCTCGACTGGCGTTTTTAGCTTGGCGGAATTCACTCTTGATAGCCTTGTCCAAGCCATCATCGGCGTGAACTATGCCCGAACACAGACCAGTAATAAGCATGCTGGCGATTAACGTGACTTTTTTCATCGTAATTCTCCTTGGATACCGAACACTTAAGCTAGCAGTCAATGCTTAAAAATCCAAGGAATAGCACAATAAGTTAATGAGTTGCGGTGTAAATATTTGTGGAATTTACGCCTCAGCCAGTTTTGACAATCAGGCAGAATTAATGGCGAGTGGCTAAATCGACTCTACGCCAAGCGAAGAATAAGGCGCAGGCACTACAAAGTAACCATAGGCCGACCCAAATCCATGCTGGGATCCACGAGTGCTCCGCTAGCAATACCGCATCCCCTTGCCCATCGAGCCCAAGGAGCACAGTTGGGCTAGCTAGGGCATTGAGCATAATCATCAATCCTACGACCCGTAGAAACTGCGTTAATATTTTGTTTTTATTAAGCTTTAATGGCAATAAAAAGATAATTGCTAACACGGCGAGTATGGCAAGCGTGAGCACATCTCGCCCCCAGAGCAACCCACTCAGCACGACTAATGCGCCAAGAAAGGCAAAACTGACTCTTATCCCCCTTGGCCAAGTAGCTAATAAGTAAATTAAATATCCCCAACAGGCCGCACCTAAATACCCTGCAAAACCAATAAACAGCGGCGAACCGCCTTGGCTAAAGCAAAAACCTGCCCCATTGGGAAACAGCTGAATATGGCTCACAAGACCACCACTTAGGACGGTTGCAATACCATGGGATAACTCATGGAAATAACTCTCGAGCCATTTAAATGGCACACTGAGATAGGGTATGCGAGTTAATAGCAAAGCCAACACCAGTTCTATGATAAACAGTCCACGACTTGGAATACCTGAGACGGTCAATCCCGTTGGTTTTTTAGCATAAGATGTTGGTTGTGATGGCATTTTTTGATTATCAGGCATACACGTCCACACCCACCATTTGCTGAATTTCTTCGCGCTTGGCAGCATGCTGGGTCTGTAGATACTGGGCTATCGCCCCTTGATGGCCGCGGGTATCTTGCTCATATTCGAGCTGAGCACCGAGCCTTGACTGTAAACTTTTCGCTGAAGGGGATGAAAATTCATCTAAATTTAGGGCGGCAACGGCATCTTGCTCAATCACTGGGCGCGACGATTCAGGTGCTGTAAGCCCCTGAGCGATAGCGGGTCTATTACTCGCTACGGCATTGGTCAAACTCATTTGATTCACATTTATCTGCATCAAGATGCCTATATAAATACCTAGGTGAGTTCCAGTGTATTGCTTTCGCTAGCACACAAGCGCGAAATGAGGCCCAGTTTCTAACATCATAACGTCCTAGCGTCCTAGCGTCCTAATGCATTCGCATCGCGAATGCATTAGGACGCTATGATAAACAGATTATTCACGGCCCGGTAACTTTTTCCATGTCACTGTATCACGTAAATAGACAGGCTCAAGATCATCGACCGAGGTTGTCAGCCCTGCTTTTATGGCCACATCCGCAAGTTTGAGCATAGCCCGCGCATCGGGATATTTCACGGCATTCAGCGCTAAAATCCCCGCGCCAAGTGCCAGTAAATCAGGATAAGCATCAAATCCAGTGCCACATCCAACGATAGGTTGCTCAAGATTTAACACAAGCTGCACCTCAGCAGGTGCACTCACGGCTTCTTCACCGACGAGGGTCGCAATCCCATCGACCGCCACAAATTGCCCCCAATACACTTCCCCCATACGGGCGTCGATAGTACAGAGCACTTGCTCGGCTTGGTGTTCAGTTATCGCCATTTGCGCCATTGCCGCTAGGGTTGAAATACCAATCACTGGCAAATCTAACCCCAGCGCCAGACCTTGGGTCATGCTGGTGCAAATGCGAATGCCGGTAAAACTACCTGGGCCGCGGCCATAGGCGATAGCATCGAGTTTATCTAAGCCAATCCCCGCTTGCTTCAAAACCGAATCAACCATAGGCAAAAGGCGCTGACTGTGCTCACGGGGCGCATCGGCTATTTCCGCAAAAATCTGCCCTTGATAGGAGAGCGCTGCAGAGCAGGCTTCGGTGCAAGTGTCTAACGCGAGAATACAAGCTGAGTATGATTGTGTTGTTGTCATTTAAAAACCGGATTAGCGGGCAAGGTTTCGCATCAAACTTACATAATCTGTATTGTGCGAATATGCCATGGGAAAACTGGCACAAATAATAACATCAAATGCCCGAAAACAAAGGGCTAAGCAAGTAACTCAGCTAAAATAGCGCCCGCATGATATCCAGCAGCAAATCAAGACGAGATGGATTTATGTGATCTAAGTCAATGATCGATAAACTCATTAATGAATACCGCTCGCTTGGGGAAACTTTTGCAACTCTGCTTGTCAGAGCAGACGAGTCTGGATTGAATTCATTCCTTGCCATTCCTTTACTATTGTACGATTGCATTAATCCGCCTTCGATAAGGACATTTCATGTTAAACACGCCCCCATTGCGTCGCCTAAGACGCTTACGTAGCTCAGAAGCGATGCGCGATCTGCTGCGTGAGACCCATATTTCACTCAGCGATCTTATCCATCCCCTGTTCATTGAAGAGCACATCACCCATGCCGCACCCATCTCCACGCTACCTGGCATCAGCCGCTTGCCTGAGAGTAGACTTGCGGATGAAGTGCGCGAACTTTATGCCCTCGGGATCCGCTATGTAATGCCCTTTGGGATTTCCCACACTAAGGATGATAAAGGCAGCGACACCTGGGATGACAATGGCTTGCTCGCCCGCATGGTGCGCACCATTAAAGCGGCCGTGCCCGAGATGATGGTGATCCCCGATATTTGTTTTTGTGAATACACAGATCACGGCCATTGCGGCGTGGTGCACAATAATGAAGTCTGCAACGATCTCACCGTCGAAAACTTAGTTAAGCAATCGGTCACTGCCGCTAAAGCGGGCGCAGATATGTTAGCACCATCGGCCATGATGGACGGTCAAGTGAAAGCTATTCGCCAAGGGCTCGATGCCGCAGGTTTTGAGCACGTGGCGATTCTGGCCCACTCGGCAAAATTCGCCTCTTCCTTCTATGGGCCTTTTAGAGCGGCGGTCGATTGTGAACTCAGCGGTAATCGCAAGGGATATCAACTTGACTATGCCAACGGGCGCCAAGCCTTGCTCGAAGCGCTGCTAGATGAAGCCGAAGGCGCGGATATTTTGATGGTAAAACCCGGTACGCCCTACTTGGATGTGTTAAGCCGTTTGAGACAGGAAACCCACCTTCCCTTAGCGGCTTATCAGGTTGGTGGAGAATATGCGGGCATTAAATTTGCGGCCCTTGCAGGCGCGCTAGATGAGCGCGCCGTCGTCACCGAAACCTTTATCGGGTTAAAACGTGCGGGCGCGGATTTAATTGTCAGTTATTACGCGAAGCAATATGCCGAGTGGTTAGCGCAATCCCGCTAATGCGCTGAGTCTTAAGCCTATTTACCAAGCAGTTAACTAAAACGCCACCCTATCGGTGGCGTTTTTTATCGGTCAATCTGCTCGCACATTAAGCTTATGCTTGTAGCTCGGCAAAAAGGGCTCTGATCTTTTCAACCTTTGGCCGCACCACTATTTGGCAATAGGGCTGCTCGCCATGCAGGGCGAAGTAATCATTATGGTAATCCTCGGCGGGATAAAAAGACTCAAAGGCCACCACTTGAGTGACGATCGGCGCATCAAATACCCTTGCCTCGGTTAATTTGGCAATCATGGCGTTGGTCTCTTCAATCTGCGCCGCATCGTGGGCAAAGACGACTGAACGATACTGCGGCCCTTTATCATTGCCTTGGCGATTGAGGGTGGTCGGATCGTGACTCTCAAATAACACCTGTAGCAGCGTGCTAAAAGTGACTTGCGCAGGGTCAAACTCAATGTGCACCACTTCGGCATGCCCAGTTAATCCCGAACATACCGACTTATAATCGGCATCACTCGCCTCCCCGCCCGAGTAACCTGAACTAACGTTCAGCACGCCCTTAAGGCTCTTAAAGATCGCTTCAACACACCAAAAACAGCCCGCACCAAAGGTGGCAAAGGCCGTTTTATGCGTTGATTCAGTCACCTCGTCAGCCGCTTGAAACACCATAGAGACAGAGTTAACGCAGTGGCGAATATTCTTTGGCGTTAAATATTCCCCTTCAAATACATGGCCTAAATGCCCACCACACTGGCTACAAACAATCTCCGTTCGGTGGCCATCGGCATCGACATGCCGTGTTACCGCCCCTTGGATTTCATCATCGAAGGCTGGCCAGCCGCAGTGGGCATTAAACTTATCATCTGAGCGATACAAGGGCGCATGGCATTTTTTGCATAAATAAACCCCTTTCGCGTCGTGCTGATAATACTCTCCGCTAAAGGGGCGCTCAGTGCCTTTATCTTCAATGACATAGCGTTCAAAATCCGTCAGTTTGTTCATTTTATTGCCCCTTCGGTTTACATCAATTCTCAATTGGATTGCAGTTTTGAGGATTAAAAAGCTGATTTAGTTCAGTTATGGGACCGGACTAGATGCACATAAATTTGTTAAGCGAGTAAAAATTCAGCTATTGATCTTGGTCACACTCGCGGTGTGTTTGCACCCGCTCTAGCGCACAGTTACACTTGCCACGGGTCATATTATAAATACACATAATAAGTAGAAATCAAAATGAAACTAGAAACAATTGATTACCGCGGCGAAGGCAGCGCCAAACAATTTGTTGAATCGCTGCGGGAAACCGGTTTTGGCGTTTTATCTAATCATCCGATTGATAAACGCCTGGTTGAGGATATTTACACTGAGTGGCAAGCGTTTTTTAATTCAGAAGCCAAAAACGACTATATGTTCAAAAAAGAAACCCACGATGGTTTCTTCCCCGCTTCGATTTCAGAAACCGCTAAGGGCAACACAGTCAAAGACATCAAAGAGTATTACCATGTCTACCCTTGGGGACGTATCCCTGACTCACTGCGCGCCAATATTCTGGCCTATTATGCTAAAGCCAACGCCCTGGCCGCTGAGCTATTAGAGTGGATCGAAACCTACTCACCTGAAGAAGTTAAAGCCAAGTTTTCGATGCCCTTACCCGAGATGATCGCCGATAGCCAGAAAACCTTGCTGCGCATTCTGCATTATCCGCCAATGACAGGCGATGAGGAACTGGGCGCCATTCGCGCCGCGGCCCACGAAGATATCAACCTTATCACTGTACTGCCCGCAGCCAATGAGCCAGGGCTACAAGTGAAAGCCAAGGACGGTACTTGGTTAGATGTGCCAAGCGATTTTGGCAACATTATCATCAATATCGGCGATATGTTGCAGGAAGCATCCGGCGGGTATTTCCCATCGACCTCCCACAGAGTGATCAACCCTGAAGGCACAGATAAAACCAAATCACGGATCTCTCTGCCCTTATTCCTGCACCCAAATCCTTCGGTCGTACTGTCTGAGCGTTATACCGCCGACAGTTATCTGATGGAAAGACTGCGCGAACTCGGGGTGATCTAATCCGCAGCGACACTTTAATCCAAGAAAGCATCAAGGATTAAGCGATTGAAGCGCCTTAGGGCGCTTTTTTTATGACATTCGCCACCTTCAAGGTAGAATAGCCATTCTTTAAGTTATTTAGGACAAGGCGTTATCATGGCAATTCAATGGTATCCAGGGCATATGCACAAGGCACGCAAAGAGATTGAAGAGGCCATGCCTCAGGTCGATCTTGTTATCGAAGTGCTGGACGCGCGCATTCCCTACAGTAGCGAAAACCCCATGGTGGCTAAGCTTCGTGGCGACAAACCTTGTATCAAACTGCTCAATAAATCCGACTTAGCCGATCCTGAAGTCACCGCGCAGTGGATTGAGTACCTAGAACGCGAGCAAGGCGTGAAAGCCACGGCCATCACGACATTACAAGCCGCTATGGTTAAGAAGATCCCCGATATCTGCCGTAAACTCGTGCCCAGTCGCGATAAGACCGAAAAAGATATTCGCACTATGATCATGGGCATTCCAAACGTTGGTAAATCCACTATTATCAATACCTTGGCTGGCCGTGTCATCGCCAAAACCGGTAACGAACCCGCAGTCACTAAGACTCAACAGCGCATCAACCTACGCAACGGTATCGTACTCTCTGACACCCCGGGCATCTTATGGCCTAAAGTGGATAACGAAGCCAGTAGCTATCGTCTTGCCGTGACGGGAGCCATCAAAGACACCGCAATGGAATATGAAGATGTCGCACTGTTCGCGGCAAAATATTTCCTTAGCGCCTACCCTAAAGAAATTTGCGAGCGTTATAACTTAAGCGAATTACCGCGTGATGATATGGCGCTGCTCGAAGAAATCGGCCGCAAACGTGGTGCCCTTCGTCCCGGCGGGCGAATCGATTTGCATAAGGCATCGGAGCTGTTATTGCACGAATATCGCTCAGGTAAAATTGGGCTCTTATCCTTAGAAACCCCCGCGATGGCCGAAATTGAAAAGGTGGAAGTGGCGCGAATTCTAGCCGAAAAAGAAGCTGAAAAAGCGACTAAACTGGCAGCCGAGAAGCTAAAACGCTCTGGAAAACGTCATAACGATTAAGGCTGCGGTGAGCAATCTTAAGCTACTAAATGGCTAATACAGGCTGCGACTGATAGGCGAGCTATGGTATTCGCTCATCGACACTGTGAATAGAAACCTCGTTGGATGCAGGACCACCCGCCCCGTCTGATGTGAAAGGATTCACAAATGCCGCGATGATATGAATGCCAAAAAGCAACCATGGGGAGAACGGCTATCTTGCCAATCACCCTAGCTCACCTGTTAGCATTAGCGTAACCTGTAGATTTAAAAGACATATGCAACATACTTTTGTCGGATAGGCGGTACTTGTTACTAAATACCGCCCTTCGAAGAACTGGGCGTGCAACTTTCACGGCCTAGGGCTCAAGCCTCCACTAAGGCGCTGCATACGATTTCAGGCCATACGGATAAAAGTGAGTTAAGTTCTTAGCAATAGGTTGAAAAGCATCTTAATAAAGTTTGCTATCGTTTGCTGGACAATCTATCCAACCACAAATTTATTCATCAAATTGTTCTGATATCTGTGCACGACACACCTGCAAAATTTCATCCGCTAGCGCAGAGTCGTCAGGGCAAGCTCTTGACAAGACTAAGGCCCCTACGGCTTGCGCCATCGCTCCTATTATACTGGCTCGGGATTGGCGGTATTCACTGTCGCTCAAGTTGATATCATTTAATGCCAATGTGGCTAATTGATTTTCAATTCCACTTAAAAATGTTTCTTTTAGTGGCTCCGATTGACGCCCTGCGTCTGCGCAAAGAGCGGCCATGGTACAGCCGTTGCCAGGCGCATCACGATGCTCTCGGGATAGGTATTGCTTCAAGAATGTGACAACATCAATATCAGACGTTTTATCTACCGATTGCGCAAAACTATAAGCAGCCGCCTCTGCCATTAAATCTGCTTTAGATTGAAAATGCTTATAAAACCCTCCATGAGTAAATCCCGCTGTAGACATTAACTCAGCAATGCCCACACCGTCGTAACCACGTTCACGAAACAACACAGAAGCGGTTTTAACTATGTGCTCACGGTTTTCTTGAGCCTGTGCTTTTGTCACTTTCATCTCGATTAGGTCTCCTCGCAAAAATCATGGCTCAGTATACTTTGATTATGGTCATAATCAAAGTATTGACATTTTAGATTATGATCGTCATCATTACCTTCATTCTCCAGTGATAAAACGGAAAACGCAAAAATGACAGATAAAGCTCTATTCCAACCCTACAAGCTTGGCTCGCTTACCCTTGCTAATCGTTTTGTGATGGCACCACTAACTCGTAACCGTGCGGGTGCAGGCTTAGTGCCGAGTGAATTTGCTGCCACTTACTACGCACAGCGCGCATCGGCGGGCCTGATCATTACCGAAGCCACTCAGATATCCCCTCAAGCGCAAGGCTATCAAGACACACCTGGACTCTACACTCAGGCGCAAATCAATGGCTGGCGTAAAGTCACCGATGCAGTACATGCCAAGGGGGGGAAAATTTTTGCCCAACTCTGGCACGTCGGACGCATCTCCCACGTTGATTTGCAACCCAATGGTGCTACGCCAGTTGCGCCGTCAGCGATCCGAGCTGAAACCAAAGTATTTGTGAATAATGGCTTTGCAGATACTTCTGAACCTCGCGCATTAGCACTCGATGAGATCCCTGTGATTATCGAAGATTTCCGCCAAGCGGCTGCCAATGCAATAAAAGCGGGCTTTGATGGCGTGGAAGTTCACGGCGCAAATGGCTATCTGTTGGAGCAATTCCTAAAAGATGGGGCTAATCAGCGCACCGACGCCTATGGTGGGTCTGTCGAAAACCGTGCTCGCCTGCTGTTGGAAGTCACTGCGGCGGTAAGTAAAGAAATTGGTGCAGAGCGCACGGGTGTGCGTATTTCTCCCGTTTCACCCGCTAATGCCATCTCCATCAGTAATCCACAGGAACAATACGACTACGTATCGGATGAGTTGAATAAGCTCGGCATTGTGTATCTACATATTGTCGAAGGTGCAACCGGCGGTCCGCGTGATATTGCACCCTTTGATTACGGCTCACTGCGCCAACGCTTCAAAAATACCTATATGGCCAACAATGGCTACAACACTGAACTGGCTTCAGCCCACTTAACAGAAGGCAAAGCAGATTTGTTTGCCCTTGGCCGTCCATTCATTTCAAACCCTGATCTCGTTGAAAGATTGAAAACTGGTGCCGCGTTAAACGCGCTTGATGGCACAACACTCTATGGCGGCGGAGCTAAAGGCTATACCGATTATCCAACGCTGGCCGATGCTAACGCCTAAAACATTAACTCGCGAAATACCTAAGGTAATTCGCGACGTTTTAAAGAACTATTTAGAGAGTAAAACATAATGACCACTTCTACAGTCCTTATCACAGGCGCTTCTACCGGTATTGGCGCTATCTATGCTGATCGCTTTGCGCGTCGTGGTCACGATCTCGTCATCGTTGCCCGTGATGGCGCAAAACTTGAGGCTCTGGCAGCTCGCTTGCGCCAAGAGTATCGCGTGAATATCGATGTGCTGCCTGCGGATCTCACCAAATCAAACGACCTTGCTATCGTTGAAAAACGTCTGCAAGACGATGCGCGTATCGACACTTTGATTAACAACGCGGGTATCGCGCAATCAGGTAGCTTTGTTGAACAAACATCAGATTCAATCGAAAAACTGATCGCGCTTAACATCACAGCACTCACCAGACTTGCCAATGCGGTAACGCCACGTTTAGTCCAACAAGGCAAAGGCGCTATCGTCAATGTGTCTTCGGTTGTTGGCTTAGCGCCTGAATACCAAATGTCTGTCTACGGTGCTAGCAAGGCGTTCGTCTTGTTCTTATCGCAAGGCATGCACCAAGAATTGTCACCTAAAGGTATTTACGTTCAAGCGCTTCTGCCAGCAGGCACTTATACCGAAATCTGGGAACGCGCGGGAATCGATATCAGCAACTCCTCACCTATGATGGAAGTCAATGAACTCGTCGATGCGGCACTGGTTGGTTTCGATCGCAAGGAACTGGTCACCATTCCACCACTGCATAAAGAGACACGTTGGGATGATTTAGAAAAGGCGCGACAAGGATTGCTTTCCGACATCGAGATGTCGCATGCAGCTGCGCGTTATAAGACAGCCTAAATAACGTTCGAACCTTAATTCAGTGCCTTGCTAAGGCATTGACAATCAAAACCTTGTTTAAGGATTTAAAAAATGACTAATAAACTTGTGGCACTGGTGACGGGCGCCTCATCCGGCATTGGCGAAGCCACGGCCATCAAACTTGCAGCAGCTGGCTACCGCGTTTACGGCACTAGCCGACGTGGGGCAACCTCGAGTGGCGCTCGCTTTCCAATGCTGGCGCTTGATGTGACAAATGATGAATCTGTCGAAGCGGCCGTTACCGAACTCATTCGACTTGAGGGGCGCATTGACCTTTTAGTTAATAATGCGGGTTTTGGCGTTGCCCCCGCAGGCGCAGAAGAAAGCTCAATAGAACAAGCAAAGAGTATTCTTGACACAAACTTCTTCGGTATTGTCCGTATGACGCGTGCCGTCGTGCCCCATATGCGACGTCAAGGTTCTGGCCGTATCATTAACATCAGTTCAATTATAGGTGTTGTGCCTATGCCCTATGTGGCGCTTTATGCCGCCAGCAAGCATGCTGTTGAGGGCTACTCTGAAGCTTTAGATCATGAATTGCGTACGCGCGGCATTAGGGTGTCATTAATCGAACCGGCGTTTACCAAAACCAAATTCGAAGCAAACAATGTCCAACCCGATTCTATGCTTCCAGAATACGACAAGATCCGCGCTAAGCTGACTAAAGTTGTAGAAGAGGCGATGGAAGGTGGCGACACACCTGAAGTCGTCGCGGATGTAGTGCTAAAAGCGGCTCAGGCAACTAAGCCTCAATTACGTTATACCGCAGGTAAGGCTGCCAGCCAGCTTAAATTTTTACGTAGATTTGCCCCAGCCTCAGTATTGGATAAAGGCATACGTAAAAGCCTGCGGATTGATGAGAAAGGATAACACCTGTGAGCTTTCGACATGTGGCAATACTCACTTCCTTGTTGTTTCTCGTTTTAGCCCTAGGCTGGATGTTATGTCCTGAGCAAATGCTAACGCAATGGGGAGTGCAGTATAACGATAGCACTGGCGTTGTTAGTCGCCGTGGTGCGGCATTTTATCTAGGGTTCGCCATCATGTTTTTCGTGGCTAGAAATGCTGAGCATTCAGCAACGCGAATGGCACTCATCAAAGGAATAATAACAACTTGTACCATACTGATATTACTCGGTGTTTATGAGTTTTCCGTCGGTCATGCTAATAACAAAATCCTGATAGCGGCGTTGATAGAAGCGATTTTAGGATTGGCTTTTTTGTATGTTTGGCGAACATCGATTAAAAAACATCACGTTAGCAATAAGTTGAGAACACACCAATGAAAGCGCTTACCCTCAAGAAATACCATAAATCATCACCCGTTATTGAGTTTAGTGATGTCCCTAAAC
Source organism: Shewanella sp. KJ2020 (assembly GCF_024197625.1). NCBI lineage: Bacteria > Pseudomonadati > Pseudomonadota > Gammaproteobacteria > Alteromonadales > Shewanellaceae > Shewanella > Shewanella sp. KJ2020. Next base: position 48,462 of record NZ_JAKUKD010000006.1, read on the forward strand.
CGACAATCAAACCCAATGAGATGCTCGTAAAGGTCCATGCTGTTGGTTTAAACCCTATCGACAATATGATCCCAACGGGGACCTTTAAACCTATTCTGCATTTTAAGTTGCCAGCAACGCTCGGTAGCGACTTAGCGGGTGTTGTCACTCAAGTTGGTAGCCAAGTCACCCGATTCAAGCCTGGCGATGCTATTTTTGCCAGTATTTTTGATCTAGGCATTGGCTCGCTTGCTGAATTTGCTGTGGTGCCAGAAAGTGCGGCTGCGCTGAAACCCGCTAATCTTGATTTCGTGCAAGCCGCCTCAATCCCAATGGTCGGCCTAACCGCTTGGCAAGCACTAAAAGAACGCGCCAACCTCAAAGCGGGTCAGAAAGTATTTATCCCCGCGGGCTCAGGTGGCATAGGGACGTTTGCGATTCAGCTAGCAAAACACCTTGGCGCAACGGTGGCAACTACCACAAGTACCCATAATGTTGAGTTAGTTCGAAGTCTTGGCGCAGATACGATAGTGGACTATAAAAAACAAGCGTTTGAAGCAGTGTTACACAACTATGATGTCGTGTTAGGCACCACAAGAGGCGATACCATAGAGAAATCCATCAACATCCTTAAACCAGGAAGCAAGATCATCTCTCTTGTTGGCCCTCTAGACGCGGCTTTTGCGCGGGCACGCAAACTGAATGGGATATTAGCCTTTGTATTTGGTTTGATGAGCCTGAAAATCAACCGCCTCTCGAACAAGAAAGGTGTTGGCTACTCTTTTCTCTTTGTTCGCCCCGATGGCAGCCAACTGAGCGAAATCAGCAAACTCCTTGAAGCAGAAACTATTAAACCCGTTATCGACAAAGTCTTTCCATTCGAACACGCAAAACAAGCGCTGGCTTACCTCGCCGAAGGACATGCCAAAGGAAAAGTCGTTGTCAAAATACATGATTAACACACAGCAGTATTCTTTTATAAGCATCGCATAAGCTGCATTTACGGAGAGCAATATGAAATATATCCCTTTTGGAAAAACGGGCCTGCGTGTTTCTCAGGTCGCGCTGGGCACAGGAAATTTTGGCACTGGTTGAGGCTATGGGGCCGATCCAGATACAGCAGAATCAATCTTTAACGCCTACGATGAAGCCGGTGGAAACTTCATTGATACCGCAGATGTGTATCAATTTGGCCAATCCGAGGAGTTACTCGGTAAACTTCTGCAAGGACGACGTGAAAACTTCGTACTCGCAACTAAGTTCACTAGCGGCTCAGTCCCTAATGCTAATCGGCTGGTCACAGGTAATAGCCGCAAAGCCATGATAGCCTCCGTAGAAGCGAGTCTTAAACGCCTAAAAACTGACAGGATTGATATTTACTGGGCACATCACCCCGATGAAATCACTCCGACTGAAGAGATTATCCGTGGATTTGAAGACTTAGTACGCGCAGGCAAAATTCTTTATGCTGGTCTATCAAATTTTTCCGCTTGGCGTTTGTCTCGCGCCGTGACTATGGCCGAGCTGCTCCATACAGTCCCTATCGCGGCGGCCCAATTCGAACACAGCCTAGTTAGACGCGAACCCGAAACCGATCTACTACCGGCCTCATTGGCATTAGGCCTTGGGGTAACAACCTGGTCACCTCTTGGCGGCGGCATGCTCACTGGTAAGTACCGACAAGGAGCCAAAGGTCGTGCAGAAGGGTTTGGAGGACGAGTTTTCCAAGCTGAGAATTCCCAGCAGCGCTCAGACATCCTGGACACTGTTATAGCGATTGCTGATGAACTCAATATAAGCCCGAGCCAAGTCGCAATAGCTTGGGCAGGTTCGCATGGCACAACGCCGATTATCGGCCCTCGCTCGCTAGCCCAACTGAATGATAACTTAAGCGCTCTGTCGGTAAATTTATCGAGCGAACAACTCGCTCATCTCAATAAGGTGAGCAACATAGCTTCATTGCCATCGGTTAGGTCACCAACTCCTTGGGAAGAGGATTTAACTCATACGGTTGCCTGAAGATAGTGCGATAAAGCGAACTTAAGCTTCCTACATTCGCCTGAAACTACACCGATAATGACTACGTGACTCAACGTGGGCATAGTTAAAGACAAAAATGATTTAACATCATTCTGTTATCGAAACTAAGTCACTTATTGCGTCACTTATTGCTTGGTAACTTAAATCCGGCTTCCTACTGGTGAGCCATGGCATGGATGCCAAAAAGCGACAATGGGGCGGACGGGTCGTCTCGCAAATCCCCATGGCTCACCTTTTTAGCATTAGTGTCACCTGTAGGTTTGAAGGAGATACCCAGTAGGCTTTTTGACATGTTCAAGTTAACCGATTTTAAGCTCGCCACGCTCTAATCGCCTCTGTTGCTAAACCCGCTAGCGGTTTTGAGACTTCACGGCCTTTATAAATTGACGATGTATCTTTGGCGATTGGCACAGAATAGTGGATATCGTGAGCCAGATGATTAAGATACTCGCGGCCACCACTTTTATAGTTTTGCAGCTCCTGATCATTTAGCTGGATCATATAGCTATAGCCAAATGCACTCATGTTGCAATTTGCATTCAAGTACAAATGACTTCCATGCTCCAAAAAAAAACATGCTCGGTCTTCAGAATCCATTACTTTCATAGTCGTCTCACATTCGGGATTATGTTGCATTGTTAACACTCGTTTTCCTTTAAGATTCGCAACCGAGGTCGTATGGGCAAGGGTATCGGCTTATTGCCCAGAACGGTCAACACTGCCGTCTAATGGGGGCTCGACAATATCGGTTCTTACCCGCAAAAAACTAGCAAATCGAGGTAAACCATTAACGGTTAAGCCTAAGTATTTATAGGTAATAATCGTGCCCACAGCGGGTGGATGCTGACGCTCCGCCAAGGTAAACCCTGTGCCTATGCTAAAAATACGCCCATCTTCAGTTTGCACCCTTAGGGCTCCCATTTGACCAGCAAATTGGCCTTTACCACCAATATGACCAATGACTTTTGCTTCAGCATCAAAATACGGTTTTAATTTCATTAAGTTAGGATTGCGCCCTACTCTATATTGGGCACTGCGCCTATGCAACATTAAGCCTTCTGCGCCTTGAGACACTAAGGTATCGAGTTTTTGGTATAGCGCCTCAATACTGTCCAATCTAACCTGCTCAATAACCTGTATATAGGGCGATTTCCCCGAGAGAAGACTGAGTGCGAGTTGATAACGCTGTTCAAAGTTGCCCGCCGCCTCCGGCAAATCAAACACCATAAAACGTACCGAACGCCAGTCGTCCTCCTTCGGTGCCGATTGACGGATTAAGCTCGATATCGCCTCAAACTGCCCTCGCCCAAGCCATAATTCTCCATCAATAGGGATGGGAGGAAAACCCGCCGTAAACCATGTCGGTGCTGCAATCGGATTCCCCTGGCGAGTCATCAAACGACGACCATCCCAATAACCGCGAACGCCATCGAGCTTCTCACTGATCAAAAACTCATTGATATCTAATGCGGGCTCATCCGCCGTAAATTCAGTGGCGAGTTGAATATTGGGTGCAAGGGGGTTGGCGTGCAGCACGCAAGAGATCAGCAATAAGATGCCACAGCACCATTGCAATAACAGATTGGGGTTAAATGTTAAAAAAAGCGCTTTGTTTGTATGAGCCATTCCCTTGCCTCTTAGTCAAACCTGCCAAGCACCAAGCTTAGATTGAAGATTAAAGGATGGCGAATTACCGCTTAATAGGTCGAGATCCCCTGTGAATTAACCGCGTTAACTATTTATGCACTGGTGATCTCGGGCTATACTGCGGCCAATTTTATCTGCCCGCGCAAATCTGACATAACACAATCATGTTTATAGCCGAATTTGAACGGGATAAACCTTAGCAGTCTATCGCTCAAGTCAATGGAAATACTATGAAACCAGCAAACAACCACGGTATTAAGCGCATCGTTAGAGCCACAGGATTTTCGATGAAAGGCTTAAAAGCCGCCTGGGTTCACGAAGCCGCCTTCAGACAAGAATTAATGCTGGCAATTGTGATGCTTCCTATCGCACTCTGGGTCGATGTGAGCACTGTCGAACGATTATTGCTGATCTTAACCCTGTTTATCGTGTTGATTGTTGAGTTACTGAACTCGGCAGTTGAAGCCGTAGTTGACCGTGTGGGCAGTGAAATCCACCCCCTTAGCGGCCAAGCAAAGGATATCGCCTCTGCGGCAGTATTTTTAGCTCTGGCGTTATGCGGTATCACTTGGTTCGCCATTTTAGTGCCGCAGTTTATGTAATCCGCAACAGCAAAATCGCCTTTAATATGAGTATTAAAGGCGATTTTAAACATTAAGGTTTAGGGATATTGCTCGCTTAAATACCATCATCGATCAAAAAGTCGATCGCCTGCTTAATCTGCTCCAACCGATCATTTTCGGCCCAATAGGCCACATACACACTGCGAGAAATGGCATTTGCGCCGCGCACAAGGTGCAATTCGCCTTTACGCAGCAACGGCTGCACTAAATGCTCAGGCAAAAACGCACAGCCGCCATTATTTAAAATAAAGTCTAAGGCAATACGAGCCGAGCTGGTGTGCAGTGTCGGCACCGGAAGCGTGGCATATTCCTGTGCATGAATGATATTAAACGCCGTCCCCCAGTCCACCTTCACATATTGTCCCGGCGCCACCCCATCAACCACAATATCTGCCACACTCGACACAAGCAGTAAATTGATTTGGCCTAATTGCACTAATTCAAATTGGTCCAATTTAGGAGGGTCGAAGGAAATCGCAATATCCAGCGTTCTATCCATCAATTGGCGTGTCATCACAGTCGAGGGTAACACTTCGGTTCGCAATGCAACCCCGGGTAAACCAACATGTAAATGCTGCAAGTGCCCTTGGAGATACGCATCCCAGATATTAGGGCCAGCACCGATAGCCAATTGGGTCGACTGCAACTGGCTTAGGGAGACATCTTGTTTAGCGCGCTCCCAGGCGGTTAATACCGCTTCGGCATGGCCAAGCATTCGCTCACCTGCGGGAGTGGGCTGAATATTATTGCGCTGCCGCTCAAACAGCGCGACGCCGAGAATGCTCTCAAGCTGTTTAACCCTAAAACTCACAGCACTGCGGGTGAGATAAAGATTTTCCGCCGCCTTACCAAAATGGCGGGTACGGGAGACTTCGAGAAAGGTCTTAAGTAAATCGGTATCCATAAAAATTCTTGACCAACATTGGCAAATTTTTTTGATTTATAAATCAATAATACTAGCCAATACTCCAGTTGCAAATCTTTGTATATCAAAAACTAGAAGGTAACTGCCATGTCTGAACAGTCTTTTTCAAACGCTAACAAGGGTTCTGAGACGGTTAACGGCTCAGCTGCCAGCTTTGTATCTCACAAACGTTTTTATGATGATGCAAACTTCCCTAAAGGCTTTAAACGCAGTGGTGACTTTACCAGTAAAGAAGCCGAACTCCTTGAATTACATGGCTATGCCATGAAAAATCTTGCCGAAGGTAAGACGCTTCCGGTGACCGCTGATGAAGCGCAATTTGTCGAAGTCATCAAAGGAAATATCGCTCCCAGTAGCTTGTTAGAGCAGATCTGGTTAAAGTACCGCAAACTCGCACTAGGCAAACCCTTTTATGCGGTCGTTGGCACAGTACATTTGCCTGCGACTAAACCCGAGGTCGAGCCCGAAGCAGTATTTGATGTCGATATTGAAGATGATGTTCAGGATGAACCTGAACCCGAGGATAAAGAATGAAAATTAAGGTTTGCGATTAAATGCGTGGGTGGATTTTATATAAAGAAACCGCGACTCAGCTAAAACCTGAATGGTATGAAATTGAACGCCTATTGGCTGCCGCCAAAGCCGACAATATTGAATTAGAAGTTTATGCTCCGGATGAGTTTGATCTCACCGTGACGAGAGAAGACAATAAGAGTATTTTGTTAAACGGACAACCCGTTGAATTACCAGACTTTATCATTCCACGCATGGGTTCTGGCACCACCTATTTTGCATTGGCGATCATTCGTCATTTAGAACGTTTAGGGGTGTATTGCCTCAATCCGTCTAAGGCCATTGAGATAGTCAAAGACAAACTATTCTCCCAACAACTGTTGGCCGAGAAAAATTTGCCAACCCCTAAGACTATGCTGGTTAAATTCCCGGTCGATATCGAACTGGTTGAACGCCATTTGGGATTCCCCGTGGTGATCAAAACCCTGTCGGGCTCACAGGGCAGCGGCGTGTTTTTATCCCATAAAGCCCGTGAATTTGATGATTTAATGCAGTTAATTGAAGCAACCAATAAAAATGCCAATATAATCTTGCAGGAATTTATCGCCAACAGCCATGGCCGCGATTTGCGGGTCTTTACCATTGGTGGTCGGGTAGCCGGTTGTTATGAAAGACGGGGCCAGGAAGACAGTTTTAAGGCCAATGTGAGCGCAGGTGGTTCGGCGCATCCCTTTGAGATCACCCCTGAAATTGAATGGCTCGCCACACAAACGGCAAATATTCTCGATCTCGACGTTGCAGGTATCGATCTTCTGTTCGATAACGGCCACTATAAAATTTGTGAGGCCAACTCATCCCCTGGATTCGAAGGATTAGAGTCCTGTTTAAATGTCGATATCGCCGCCCAAATTTTGCACTTTATTCGTATTCGCCTTGGGATGTTCAATAAGGATGAGCCAAGCAGTCCCAAAGTGATGACGGATACGCTGAGCTCTTCGGAGCTCGGCGATCAAGCTACCCGTGATAAGGTTAACCCCTCCATTAAAAGCTAAGGCTTAATGTGACTCACATTGCGGCGCTAACGCCTGTTATCGCCGCAATCGCAATATTTAGACCTCTCTTTCCTCCCCATTTCGCGCAAACATTACTGTGAACTCATGCGCACTTTTCCTATGGTATTTGTGTATTCATGCTGCTTTTGTTTTACATCAAAAAAATCATACTTTTTTAAAACATTTTATTCACATTTTGAAATTTGCTGTTACACTCCAAAAGTGCTTTTTATGCCACTAAAGTCTGATGGTATCGTTAAATATAATAAGAAGAATGCTGGAGTCACGTTTGAAACCGAACCGCTTATTACCACTACTGGTAGCCGCATTGACAAGTACTCAAGTGCAAGCAGGCGATTTTACTATCGAACTAGGTGGTTTCTATTCACAATCAGACTCTAATATGCAAGTGACTAACCCTTCTACGGGTAATAACTTCACCTTAGATTATGAATCTGATTTGCAATTAGCTGAGAACGAATTTCTCCCATTTGTTGAATTAAATTATCACTTTAATGAACGTCACAACATCTATTTTGATTGGAAACAACTCCACCGTAGCGCCGAAACACTCGCCTTAAGTAAGCCCTTTCAGATTGAAATCAACGACACTATTTACGATATCCAAGCGGGTGGTAAGCTTAACTCTACCCTGAATATCGACATACTGCGTTTGGGCTATGGCTATGACGTATTTCAGGGCAGTAACTACAACGTTGGTGTGTCGATTGGTTTGCACACCATGTTAATCAAAATGGGATTCGAAGGTGTGATCGGCGCTTGTGCGGCGTCTGAATTGTTAAATAATGTCTGTGGCAGCCAACCGATCCCCCGTATGGTAGATGAAAACGTTACCGCCCCACTACCTGATATTGGTCTGTATGCTGATTATGAGTTTACCCCCGGTTGGGAGCTAGTGACTCACGCCCAGTATTTTTCTGTCAAACTCGATGATGTTGAAGGTGAACTCGTCGATGTGAAGTTAGGGATTGATGCGCAAATCACCTCTAGTTGGCGTATGAGCGTAGCCTATAACTATTACAAAGTGGATGTGGATATTGCCCAAACATCCGCAGAGAAACAAACCCAGGTCGCCAATTACAACATTTATTACAGCTTTATTGGACCTATGCTTTCTGTAAGTTACACCTTCTAAGCTTCAATTCACTGATAAAAAGGGCGCCGTTTGGCGCCCTTTCTACATTTCCCACGAGTATCATTCACAACTAGTTGCGACCATCTTGTTCACGTTTGGCCTTAAAATCAGACGACTCTAACCAACGAGGCCAATCTGTACTATTGGCGAGTGCTGTTAATATACTGGCTATCAAATCAAGATCTTGACTGACTCCCGCCAATGACCAATTGGGATCATAATCGTCCGCACCTTGGTGATATTTATGGGCAATATAATCGGGATCGGTATCCCCAAGACTCATAAACAACAGGCCGGGTACGCCTTGCTGGGCCAAGGCAAAATGATCTGATCTAAACATCAAACCATTTTGTGGCCGCGGATCCGCTTTGACAACTCGTCCCTGCGCCTTCGCCGCAGTGTCTAAATAATGCTCTAACTCAGAAACCCCCTCACCATAACGTAGAATATAATCAACACCTTGATTCATATTCATGCCATCAATATTTAAAAAGGCGACTATATTTTTGTTGGGCACACTGGGATGTTGTGCAAAATGCTGGGCACCAATCAGGCCCGTTTCTTCGGCGGTAAAGGCACTAAACAGTATCGACCGCGCTAATGGTGCTGTCAGTGCTTGTTGCTTAAAATAGCGCGCCAAGGCTAAGACTCCCGCCACACCACTGGCGTTATCCACGGCACCATTGATGATTTCCGGTTTGCCATCTTCTATCACTGTACCTAAATGATCCCAGTGGGCATGCATCATAACCACTTCATCGGCGCGCGTCTCACCAGGTAAAATAGCGGCAACGTTATGGGATTCTGCACGTTCAATACTGTTTTTTAAGGTCAGCTGTGCCTGTAATTTTAAAGGTTGTGCTTTAAAGTTTGGTTTAGCGGCCTGTTGCTTTAACGTGTCGAAATCCATCCCCGCCTTGGCGAAGATCTTTTGCGCGACATCATGTTGCACCCAGCCCATGACTCCCACTTGCCCTAGGTTATTATTACCATCGACCAACGTGAACTTAGTGCCCGTATTTGAATTTTGCACCACGCCCCAACCATAGGCGGCTGGAGCCGTTTCATGCACGATAAATACCGCTTCGGCTCCCTGACGAGCCGCCTCTTCATACTTGTAGGTCCAACGGCCGTAGTAGGTCATGGCATTGCCTTTGAAAACCAGGGGATCTTGAGTCGCAAACCCAGGATCATTCACTAACACTATGACGGTTTTACCTTTTACATCTATGCCTTGGTAATCGTTCCAATGGTATTCGGGGGCATTAATACCATATCCGACAAACACGACCTCACTATTATTCAGGGAGACCTTATCGACAACCCGTTGGGTTCTGGCGGTAAACTCACTGCCGTTAGCAAACTTGAGCCCCCCGATATCGAGCTGCATTTGTTGATCGGCACTTATCTTGGCCAGTGGCACAGGCTGTAAGTAGCTGTCGCCAAAACCCGGCTTAAGCCCCATCTCTTTAAAGGCTTTTTCAAGGTAGGCTATCGTCAGTTGCTCGCCTTCAGAAAGCGGCGCTCGACCACCATAGGCATCACTGGCTAAGGTTTTCACATCGGTGCGATACTGCGTCAGATCAAGAGTCTCCACAAAGGATTGTGCAGCAATGGCAGGCAGGGACAACAAAGCACCAAAGGCACCTGCTAGGATGAAATTTTTCACGACTTTCTCCCAAGTTATTATCATTCTTTGATTTTGAGGATAAACTTTATCATATACTTCACAGCTTGTGACTGGATGATCGGGATATGTTAGGCAAAGCTTGGAGCATTTCTCACAAAAGCACCCGAGCAGAGCGCAAGTCGCATTTCATCCATTTTGTTAGTCTTATTTTTATTCATTAGGGTCACTACATGTCACGAGAATTATTGCAAACCGCGGCGCTGAATCTTAAAAAAGCGGTTCCGTTAATGCTCAAACATAAAATCCCCACCACGCCTATCAATTATGCACTCTGGTATACCTATGTAGGCGAGCAAAATCCCGCATTGAATCAGCAATTAGATACTGTGATTGCCTATTACAACACTTGTCCACCGGTGAGCAGCGAACTGCTCTATCGCCAATATGTTGCCGATCCCCTTGAGTTAGATGTGCGTGAAATGCGTCAAAGCATAGAGGCCATGGTGACAGAGCTTTCCCAATCCCTCAAAGACACCAATCTGGATGCCAACGAGTTTCAATCCCGCATAGACAGCAACTTCGCCAAACTCAATCGTATCGAAGAAGAGTCCTTCAGCGTCGAGCAAGTGTTGGAACTCGTCCGCAATTTAGTCAAAGAATCCGACAATATCCGCTCAAGTACGGCATTTTTTACCGGGCAACTGCAAAAGGCGCAAACCGAAATCGATGCACTAAAGCTGAAACTCGAACAAACCGAGAAAGATGTGCTTTATGATGCCTTAACTGGCTGTTTGAATCGGCGCGCCTTCGATACCGATTTTAGCGGTATGCTAGCCCAAGCGCCCGAAGGCACTTGTGTTATTTTGGCCGATATTGACCACTTTAAGACCTTCAATGATAACTATGGCCACCAGCTGGGGGATCAAGTCCTACGGGCCGTTGCTAAACGACTGCAGGAGTCCTGTCGAGATGGGATTAAGTTATACCGATTTGGCGGAGAAGAGTTTGCGATTTTAGTACCGAAGAGCCAATTACGGATCGCCAGACAACTCGCCGAGGCCATGCGCCGTGGGCTCGAAAAACTCAGCCTTAAGGATAGAAGAAAAGACGAGCGTATCGATAATATCACCGCATCCTTTGGTGTTGCCCAGTGGCAAGATAAGCAAACTGGTATTCAACTCATTGAAAAAGCTGACAAGTTACTTTACGAAGCCAAACGTCTCGGCCGTAATCGTGTTATGCCGATCAGTAACTGATATCGTCTCCACTCCCATAGTGCAGTAGCATAGTGTAGTAGAATAGTGCAATAGATAATGCCGCCCATCGGACCTTAAGGGCGGCATTATCAATATTGGAACCATTTAAATTATTGAAGTTAATTCAGCGTATCGTGCCTGCGTTACAGGGACAGCCTGCACCACAAATCTCAGTTCAGCCCCGCCTTGAAGGGCATCGAAGGGATAACACGTAATGAGGGTTAATCGGTCGTCGTGACTGGGGGCCATAAATTCGGTCTGGGATTCGTGTACCACCTCCGTTGCCACCACTTGATAAAGAATGTCCTTCCCCGATGCGGTCTGCAGCGATAATCGCCTACCGACTGTCATCCCCTTTAAAATAGAGAAATGTGTGTCCCTGTGTCCGGCAATCACAGTATTACCCGAGTCCCCCGCCCTCGCGCTCGATAACACTAAGCCCGGGCCAAAGGCTAAGTTTCGCCCCGATGCGCCAGCAAGTACATAGAGGCTATCGTTTGAGGCCATTCGATCAAAATGGCTCACTTGGCTATTTTGCTGGAACGATAATTTCGCCACCGGATACGTATCTGCCCATGACCAAGGCTTATGGGATTGACCATCCGCTAAGGTCTTAGTCCAGGCCTGTTCAATCAAATACTGGGCAAAGTGTGCTTTAGCTTGCATATAGAATCCTTTTCCTAACAAAGTGCCACCGAGTAATAACCATCCGACTAACCACCACAACTGTGCTCGCTGCCAACGCATAGTTTGAATACTCACACCTGTGGCTTAGTCTTGAGCGCGAGCATGCTTGCCCTCTCTACCCGACGTTGCTTCAACATGGATGCAGCGAGCAACAGGGCGATAAATAAGCTTATCGCACCGAGTAATATATCGAGACGGCTTGCCGTCGCCGTCTGTGGCAGTATGCCTAATGGCTGCCAACCTAAGGGCAAATGCTGGCGTACAACCGCATCACGGCCCATGGCGTTGGACTCAATTGGCGTCAAATCCACGGCCACTAAACTGGTATAGGCACTGACTAAATGATAATTGAGGGATAAGGCGGTGATCTGCTGCTTGACCCTATCATCATTGGCACCGTTCTTACTTAGCTCCAACGCCGCGATCTGCTTTCTGGCCCAGAGTAAATCTAAGCCGGCATTTTGATTGGGGATTGCCGCCAAGTTATCCATTAATGACAGGGATTGTTGCCAGTTTTTATGCCCCTGACGGCCCGTGATCACTAACGCCTTGGGTTCACGTTGACCACGCTTAAGGCTGACGAGCACAGGCTCACCTTGGTAAAGATCGGGAATCGGCGATGGCCAGTAATCGGGGATATTGCCATCGTCAAAATGCACTTGAATATCGGTTAATACTGGGTACTGGATTTTATTCAGTAGTGCACTGATCTTTTGGTCTACCTCCTCTACCTTGCCAATATAGGTAAAAGTACCGCGACCCAGTTCCGCCGCCCTTTGCATAAAATGTGAATTAGGCGCAGAGCCAATGCCCACAGTAAACAAGCGGCTATCGCCGATTTGATAACGGATTAAATCAAATAGGGCTTGTTCATTGCCCACAGAGCCATCTGTCATAAAGATCACTTGCCGTAGGGACTGCGTTTCTTGAGTAACATCTTGATGATTTGTCGCCAATGCCGCATTGAGCGCCAATGCCATTTCGGTGCCACCATCGGCCTGTAGGCGATTAACAAATTGACGGGCACGGGCTAAGTTCGACGATGTAGCCGGAAGTGATGCCGGTGATAACTGTGACATCTGGGAGTTAAATTCGATGATGTTAAAACTGTCCTGGACTGTTAACCCATTTAGGGCATACAAGAGTGCATTTTTCGCCTGTACTATGGGATCCCCCGCCATAGAGCCAGAGGTATCTATCACTAAAATTAATTCACGGGGCAGACGCATCTGGGAATGATTATCCGCCTTAGGCGGTAATACCATGACTAAGCTGTAACTGTCTTCGATAGCATTCCCAGCCCCTTGGGACAAAACATCACTTTCATTCTGGTGGGTTTTCCCCCTTTGGTTAAACACCCAAGCGAGGGGACTATTGCCCTGTTTTAGGCGCCACTGCAGCACAAAATCACGGTTTGCAGGCACAGAATTAACGAGCGACACAGTGGTTGAACCATGCTCTTCATTGAGTTTGATTTGATAATATGGACTTTCAACCGCACGGGTCTCGACGCCCTCCCCCAGATCCACCCAAATATCGGCCTTAAGCTCAGGGGAATTATCCCCATCAGCCCCGCGAATAGGGGCAATAATTCTCTCGGCATCAAACACTTGCACACTGGTCACTCGGTCATTATCACCGCCATTATCGGCTGTATTTCCAGGGATATAACGCGGCGCCACGACCAAGGGAAACCGTAGACTAAACAAACCATCTTCATATTTAATGGCTTCTTGATAGCTAATTTCGACCACTAATTGCTCGTCAGGCGCCAGATTAGCCACTTCGGTCGTGAACATATTGGGCCGCTCCTGACTCACTAAGCTCGCTCGCTTCCCCTCGGCTTTGGCTTGCTCAAAGCGTTGTTTTGCCTCGGCCCTTGGATGAATTTGGCCTTCGATAATGCGCTGACCTATATGCAACCGGAGTGAATCCACCGCAGCCTCATTCGGTAAAGGGAACAGATATTGGCCATTGAGCACAAATTCGCTGTTGTTGTGAAAAATTTGCTTAACGCTCACCCTATTACTGAGTCCTGATACACGCATCGACACCTGTGTGTCTAAAGGTAAGGAAGGCACTAAGGCACCATTGGGATTTTGGTATACCAAGGTGCCTTGAGTCACATCTTGATAATCGAATAGCGATGGCTGCTGCAGTGCCCCTCCATTCTGCATTGACGGCACATTACCGGACTCAAGTCGCGTCCCGGGGCTATTGGGTGAAGCCAGCACTACAAAGGGTAAACACCAACAAATCGCGACGGCTATCATGAGTGTTGCAACGGCTTCACTGACTTCTTTAACTCTTTTCCCTGTGGTCATCACAAAGACTCCCTGATCTTAAATATGCTGATATTGAATACAGTTTTTCCCCCAATGAAAAAGGCGCTAACGGCTATTTGGCGGCATGATTTCATTAGGAAAACATTGAATGAGGCTATTAAACACAAGTGAAATGGCATAGCAGGGGATGGAAAATGGCAATGCGAATATCAATTGTGGCAACAAAATGGCAATGGCATTCGAGGCCTTTTTTCTCGGATAAAATCCTGTATAGTCACGAAAACTTAATCCCAGCAGTCAATAGGAATCGGGTTCTATGAAACGTATCGCCATAGTGGAAGATGAGGCCGCCATTCGCGAAAACTATAAGGATGTGCTGCAACAGCACGGCTACAGCGTACAAACCTATGCCGACAGACCCTCGGCCATGCTGGCGTTTAACACGCGTTTACCGGATTTGGCGATTATCGACATAGGCTTAGGCAACGAGATCGACGGGGGTTTTATGCTGTGCCAATCCCTGCGGGCCATGTCCAATACCTTGCCCATCATCTTTTTGACCGCCCGCGACAGTGATTTTGATACTGTGTGTGGCCTGCGCTTAGGCGCCGATGATTACTTAAGCAAAGAAGTCAGCTTTCCCCATTTGACCGCCCGCTTAGCCGCGCTGTTTCGCCGCTCGGAATTGGCTGCCAGCCAAACACCAAAGGAAAACCTGCTCGAACGCGGCCCACTGACCATCGATGCTAACCGGATGCAGGTATATTGGGATCAACATCCCATCGAACTGACTGTCACCGAATTTTGGATGGTGCATGCCCTCGCCAAACACCCTGGCCATGTGCGCAGTCGCCACGAACTGATGCAGGAGGCAAAAATTTTCGTCGATGACAGCACCATAACCTCCCATGTAAAACGCATTCGTAAAAAATTTATGGCAGCTGCACCAGAGTTTGACTGTATCGATACCGTCTACGGCATGGGTTATCGCTGGGATAGCCTTGCTTAACATGAGCCTTGCTAAATCAAGCCGCTATGGGATGTTAACCTCTAATTTATGACACGTTTTCCCTTCGGTCTTCGTACCAAAGTCATTGGCCTCAGCCTGTTTTTACTCTGCCTACCTTGGCTGGGATATCAATATGTGTGGGAGATGGAAAAATACCTACGCCACGGTCAGGAGCGCACCCTAGAAGGCACTACCCAGGCATTGGCCACCGCCCTGCACGAACGCCCAAAACTGTTCGATGGCCAAGCGAGCTTCTTAAAACAGGTGGAAAAAAGCCGCGATCTCTATGCCTATCCGCTGGCGGGGGCGATTTTACTCGATGGAAAACTCAATGAATGGCAGGAATACCAACATAGGTTTATCCAATACGGTGAGGCGCACCAAATTATGCGTGCCGATCCCAACATACCGCTAACCTTAAGTTTCACCCATATGGTTGGCCAGTATGAAGGTTATCTGTATGCCTTCTTTCAAGTGGTTGATCCCACTTTAGTTTATCGCGGCAAGAATGCCCTGAGCGTCGATAGAAACGATCATCTTTCCATCGCCACCCTCGCCCCCGACAATCAATTCAAGCGTTATATTGTCGCTACAACTCAACCCGGCTGGATCAGCGCCTTCGAACTGCCCGCCAATCCTAAGCAGACAGTGCCCGTCACTCCAGAGGTGCGCATTCAAGGGCAATGGGCGGCGACGGATGTGGGCTATAACATTGAACTGCGGATCCCCCTCGATATGGTGGGGAGCAAACTCGGCTTTGCCATCAATGATGTGAATGACAGTAAATACCGCGATGTCAGCGCCATTGTGGGCACCTCCGCCCTAGACACGGTCGATAAACTGGGGACTGTCCTAGTGCCCTCACCTGAAATTGAAAGTATTATCAAAGGGATGAGCCATTACAGCTCGCGGGTTTGGGTGGTAGATAAGCACGGCCGCGTACTGGCAAAATCCGGCGATATTCGTGCCAATAGCAGCGTCTGGACCCGTACCTTAGAAGATGAGGCATCAAACTCCCTGTGGGAGAGTTTCAAGCGCAACTACCTGCATCCGCTTTACTATAAAATTCTTACTAAGCCACCGCAGGATTTTATCGACTCACTGCAGGATTCCACCGAACTGGACGGCAGCCATATTCGCAAGGCTCTCGCGGGGCAGCAAAGTTCGACGTGGCGCTTGACCCCAGATAACAAGGCTGTGGTGCTTGCAGCCGCCAGCCCTATTTGGATTGATAACAATGTATTGGGTGCCGTCGTTGCCGAAGAAACCACCCACGGCATTCGCACCCTACGCAACCGAGCCCTGGAAAAGTTGTTTAACGTGATTTTGACCATTATGAGCATGGGCACGCTGGCGCTGTTTTTCTTCGCCTCGAGTATCTCTAACCGCATCCGCAAACTGCGGGATGAGGCAGAAAATGCCATCGACAGCCAAGGTCGAGTCCGTAATCACCTTAAGCCCTCTAAGGCACGGGATGAAATTGGCGATCTCTCCCGCAGTTTCTCCAGTATTGTGGGGCGCCTAGGTCAGTACACCCATTACCTTGAGAACATGTCGTCACGCCTGTCCCATGAGCTACGCACGCCCGTTGCGGTTGTACGTTCATCCCTTGAGCATTTAAATCTGCAAACCTTAGATAAAGATACCCAGAAATATGTCGATCGCGCCCAGGAAGGTGTCAGTCGCCTAAGCATGATCTTAAATAATATGAGCGAAGCGACTCGCCTAGAACAGAGTTTAACCCAGGCCGATATCACTAAGTTTCCACTCTCCCAAGTAGTCAGCGGTTGTATGCAAGGCTATCAAATGACCTATCCAGAACAACACTTTAATGTCAAAGTGCCCGAGCAACCACTGATGATGCAAGGCGTGCCCGAATACATTGCCCAGTTGATGGACAAACTTATCGCCAATGCGCTTGAGTTCTGTGATACGGGCAGCGCCATCGAAGTCACGCTTACTCAAGTGGGCAAGCAAGCAACCTTACTTATCAGTAACTTAGGACCAGAACTCCCAAGTGATATGTCGGAGCAGATTTTTGACTCTATGGTGTCGGTGCGGATAAACCAAGCCCAAGATAAACCCCATCTAGGACTAGGCTTATATATCGCGCGATTGGTCGCCGAGTTCCACCAAGGACAAATCCTTGCCCGAAACCGCAGCGATCATAAAGGGGTAGATATCCTAGTCACGCTGCCCTTAAATTAAGAGTCACACTGCCTTTAAATTAAGAGTCACTTTGCCTTTAAGCCCAGCGTCATAACCTAAAGACCGAACGGACTACAGCCAATAACATGAGTCAAACTCATCATCGCGCCGCCTGTCATTTCTGCGCGCAGATGCTAAGATGACCGTCATAACAATAGATTAGATATCTCCAATGGTTCTTCTCCAACATTGTTCAACCTATTCGTTCAACCTATATGCCAAGGTAATGATCCAATGACAGATAAACACCAGCTCGCCACCCAAATTGTCAGCTTAGGTCGAGACAAAAAATGGACTAAAGGCGTGATCAATCCACCGGTATTTCGCGCATCGACCATAGTATTTGACACTATGGAAGACATGCGCCACGCCGCCAAAAACAAGACCAATGGCGAGATGTTTTATGGCCGCCGCGGCACCCCAACCCATTTTGCCTTTCAAGCCGCCATTGCCGAGCTTGAAGGCGGTGTAGGCACCGCACTGTTCCCTTCAGGCGCAGCGGCGATCAGCGCAGCACTGCTGTCATTTTTAAAGGCGGGCGATCACCTGTTAATGGTCGATAGCGTGTATGAGCCAACGCGGGATCTCTGTACCCATATTCTCGGCGGTTTTGGTATCGAAACCACTTACTACGATCCGCTGATTGGCGCAGGGATCCGCGACCTGATTCGCCCCACTACTAAGGTGTTGTTTTTAGAGTCTCCCGGCTCCATCACCATGGAAGTACAGGATGTGCCAACCTTATGCCGTATCGCCCACGAATATGGGCTGATAACTATGCTCGACAACACTTGGGCTTCGCCCATCAATAGCAAACCCTTCGAGATGGGCGTGGATATTTCTATTCAGGCGGCGACCAAATATATCGTCGGCCACTCGGATGTGATGATAGGCACTGCCACAGCCAATGAAAAATACTGGCCACAATTGCGTGAACGCAGCTATTTAATGGGGCAAACCACCTCCCCCGATGATGTTTACCTTGCCGCCCGCGGCCTGCGCACCTTAGGCGTGCGTATGGCGCAGCATGAAAAAAATGCCCTCGAGGTCGCCAACTGGTTAAAGACCCGGCCAGAAGTGGATCATCTACGCCACCCCGCCTTTGAGACTTGCCCCGGCCACGCGTTCTTTAAACGCGACTTTAGCGCCTCCAACGGTTTGTTCTCCTTTGTGTTGAAACAAGGCGATGTCGATGCGGTCACCGCACTGGTTGAAAATATGAGTCACTTTAAGATGGGCTTCTCCTGGGGCGGCTACGAGAGCTTGATTTTAGGGATTTTCGGTATTGAAAAAATCCGCTCTGCAACACAGTGGGATGCGAGTAAGCCGTTAATTCGCTTGCATATTGGGTTAGAAGATCCCGCGGATTTAATCGCGGATCTCACGGCAGGGTTTGAACGCTTTAATGCGGTGCTGGCGGCTAAAGCTAATTAAGATGCAGCTAGGTGCTAGGTGCTAGGTGCTAGGTGCTAGGTGCTAGGTGCTAGGTGCTAGGTGCTAGGTGCTAGGTGCTAGCAGAATATCAAAACCAAAAGGGGCGGAATGTGTATTCCGCCCCTTCTATTATTTATCTAAACATTTTTCTAAAAACTCTTCTAAAAACAACCTATTTTCCTAAAGATGGCAAAAGCGCCCACACCTTAGGCGGCAAAGATTAATTGCTTTTAGTTCCCACGGTTAGCGCGGGATCGACCCAAGCCTGCGAGCCATAGAGCGGCACAGTAGAGAGCGCATGTTTATGGCTGCCGTTGGTCTCTTTAGTCGAGTAGGACAAATACAGCAGAGTCTGATTTTGCGCATCATAAATCCGGCGCACTTTTAATGACTTAAAGAGAATACTCAAGGACTCAGTGAATACCACTTCCCCGTGTTTTCCCATATCAATCTTAGCCATATCTGCTGGTGTAATCGGCCCAGTTTGGCGGCAGCTGATCCCCATATCGGAGGGATCGGCAAAATCTAAATTCGCTTCAATACGGCTAATATGGCAAGTCACCCCGGGGATTTTAGGATCCTGCTTAGCATCGATAATCACATCCTTAGTCGTGAACAGCCCTAAACTGACCTTACCCACATCATCACCACAGCCAGTCACAAATAGCACCAGAGTGGCGGCCATTGCTGTTTTTAATCGAGTTATCATCTTAATATCCCTATAAATCATTGTTTAACAAATAGCTTTTGGGCCCAGCGAGTAAGACCAGCGGTGACTGAACCAAAATGGTCGCCAACCACGACCGGAATGTTGGGGTAGCTCCCGGCAATTTTACCGTATATTGCAGGGCTTCGCGCCGTGCCGCCGGTGACATAAATAACATCGGGTAGACATTCTACCTGAGCAGCATCACTAGACAAGGCGTCTGGGGATAAGCCTCGCTCAGCTAAAGTGTTAGCCGCTTGACTGAGTGCTTGGTGCATCAGGGCTTCGACTTTCATTAGCGAAGGCTCGATGGCACTTTCAAACAACTGACGGCTTACCGCCGCTCGCAGGGCCGCCTCGATAAAATCGAGTTCAATTTCAGTCTTATCCTGATCCGATAGGACAATTTTGGCGCGTTCCGCCAAACGTACTAGCTGATAGCTTAATTGCTGGCGCTGCACTTTTAATAGCCGCAGCAGTAATTGTGGCTGCTCGGCTTCTTTGATCAACTCATCAATCAATTTACGCGTGCTTAGGGTCGCAAACTCACGTTGGGCACTGATATCATTGACGGCCACCGCATTCCAAAAAGGGTTACTCGGCATAGGCTTACCATTGATCATCAAGGAGCCTAAGCCAAAATGCGGCATAAAAGCATTCATCGCTAGGGCGATATCCAGATCATTACCGCCGATCCGCTGGCCACTGTGGCCTAGGCAATCGGCGGTGCGATCCTGCGCCATGATATGGGAGGGGCCCATCTTAACCACAGAGCAATCCGTCGTACCACCGCCCACATCGACCACCAGCACGGTTTTATCTTCCTTAAGGCTTGCCTCATAATCCATTCCCGCGGCAAGGGGCTCAAACAAGAATGCGACCTCTGAAAAGCCGGCCCGTGTTGCCGCGAGGGAAAGAATGGCTTCGGCCTGACGATTACTCTCCTCGCCACCTATGCCTTGGAAGTTCACTGGGCGGCCAATCACCGCATGGGTGATGGCCTTAGCGCCTGAATCAAACATGCCCCTTTGGGTTAAGATCGATTCGGCCCGCACTTTAATGTGCTGCATCATCAGGGTGACAATATCTTCAAACAGGGCAATTTGTTCGGGCCTGAGTCCCGTTGCGCCCAAAAAGGATTTTGGCGAACGGACATAAAAACCTTCTTCGGGCGTTTCTAGATAAGCTTTTACCGCTTGCTCGCCCACAAATACTGCTTGAGTGTCGGGGTCAAGATCCAGTTCATGGCGTACCATGCGGGCACGGCTCAATTGTGCGGCACGTTTTTTGGCATAATCGGCTTTAAATTCAATAGGAAGTGCTTGATACACGGCCTCGGCGATAAGCTCCCTGTCCATCGCATAGAGTGTCGAAGGTAAATAAGTGGAATCCTCTGATAAGGGTAATAGTTGCACACTCTCCCCCTGCATAATTCCAACGGCACAGTTGGCACTACCATAATCAAATCCGACGAACATACCTTCACTCCCGCGATAAAAAGCCGAGCAAGGTAACATAGTTTGCCATAATGCCCAAGGCGTTTTGTCGGTCGTTTCGATGCGAGCATATTTGGGCTGTGCGGCTCGCCAGAGAGGAAAGTGAGCCGGACCTAAGGACTTTCATCTTAGGGTCATATTTCTGTCACACTCGTCATCAATCTGACATATTTCCCTCGTATCTTTAGGCCCACATAAATCGATAAATCTGTGGCAGATTTTCGCGTACATGCAATATTTATCATTTAAATTCCTTCACTTGTTGGCTGTAAATCTGATTGCACAACGGCGGATGAATGCTATTGTATATTGCGCCATGACGCTTGCTTAAAGGAGCTGTGCAGTGTCCCCGAATACCGATAAACTTTCGATCGATAAAGAACTTTCTTGGTTGTCATTTAATGAGCGGGTGTTGCAAGAAGCCTGCGATCCCAATGTCCCCTTAGTCGAGCGGGTACGTTTCCTTGGCATTTTCTCCAACAACATGGATGAGTTTTTCCGCGTACGGGTGGCGGCCGTCAGACGTTCGATGTTGCTGTCCTCACTGCAGGAAGGACGGAGCAATAGCCGTCATCTTATGGCTAAAATCCAATCTAAAGTGATGGCCCTGCAAGAGCGTTTCGATAACATTTATACGGATCTGATGCGTGAATTAGTTCGCCGTAATATTTTGTTAATCAATGAGAAACAATTAAGCGATTTCCATAGCGATTGGCTTAAAAAGCATTTTAGGGATCATTTTAAGCGCCATATTGCTCCACTTATCGTCAATAACAACCGCGATCTGGTTAAGCATATTAACGACGATGCCACCTATTTATGTGTTTGCCTATACACTAAAGCGCGCCGCCAATATGCCCTAGTCGAAGTCCCTACGAAAAATGTACCGCGCTTTATCGAGTTGCCCGCTGAAAAAAGTAAAGCTAAAAAACATCTGATCCTATTGGATAATATCATTCGTCATTGTGTTAATGAGCTCTTTGGTCCCTTCTTCGAATACGACGCCATTGAAGTTTATTCGATGAAACTCACCCGTGATGCCGACTTCGACATCACCGACGAGTTAGAACAAACCCAGCTCGAAAAAATGACCAAGGGCTTAAAAAAACGCCTCACCGCCGAACCCGTGCGTTTAGTCTATGACAAAGAAATGCCCGAACACATGCTAGTGATGCTGAAAGAAAATTTGAATATCAGCTCCACCGAATGTTTAATCCCAGGGGGTCGCTACCATAGCTTTAAAGACTTTATCGACTTTCCTAATCCGAGCCGCGATTACCTCGAAAATGAGAAACTCCCCGCACTGAATAGTGCAGGTTTTGGTCGCTGCGCCAATAGTTTTGATGCGATAAAGATGGGCGATATTATGCTCAATTATCCGTACCATAAGTTCTCCCATTTCACCGAAATGGTACGCCAAGCGGCCTATGATCCTGCGGTGCGTTTTATTCGAATTAATTTATACCGCGTGGCTAAAAAATCCCATGTGATGCAATCGCTTATCGATGCGGTGAAGAACGGCAAGCAAGTGACCGCCGTCATTGAACTGCGGGCCAGATTCGATGAGCAATCCAATATCGAGTGGACGCGTATCTTAGCCGAGGCAGGTGTTAAGGTTCACCATGGGATCACTAGCCTTAAAGTGCACTCTAAGCTATGCCTAATTGGCCGTGAAGAACAGGGCGAAATGAAACTTTACTGCCATGTGGGTTCGGGCAACTTTAACGAAGGTACTGCGCGGGTCTATACCGATTTGTCGCTGTTCACCGCCAATCAAGAAATTGCGCGCGAAGTTGAGCAAGTATTTGACTTAATTGAACATCCCTACCGCCGAGATAATTTCCAACATTTAATAGTGTCGCCCTACGATGCCAGACAAAAGCTAACCCATTTGATCGATCAAGAAATTGTAAATGCCAAGAGCCATATCAAAGCGGCTATTACCCTAAAGCTCAATAACTTACTCGATGATTCCTTGGTTCAAAAGCTCTACGAAGCCTCGGCCGCTGGGGTCAAAATCAAGCTGCTTATCCGTGGAATGTGCTCACTGATCCCAGAAATCCCAGGGATCAGTGACAATATTGAAGTCTACAGTATTGTCGATAGATTTCTTGAACATTCCCGCGTCATGTTATTCCATGCTGGCGGTGAAAATAAGCTCTTTATCTGCTCAGCCGATTGGATGAGCCGCAATATTGATAATCGTGTTGAAGTCAGTACGCCTATCTATGATCTCAATCTAAAACAGATGGTCATGGATATTTTATCTTTACAATTCAATGACAATACTAAGGCTCGTATCATCAATAAGGAGCAGAGTAACCCCTATAGAAACCGGGGTAACAAGCGTAAAGTGCGTTCTCAAATTGCCATTTATCAATATCTGATTAATTATGAGAAGCGCCAACAGCAAGAATTTAATGCCTTACTTGAAGCAGCAAAAATTGAGGCAGAGCAAACCTCAGGCACACTGACCGCAAGGTTTACGCCCGAGTTACAGGCCAAAGCCAGTTGACAGTACTGGCTTTATTATCGTCTTGATTGCCTAAGGATAATCCGATTGGTTGCCACACATTCACAGCCGCGACACTTTGTCGCCATCGACATGGGCTCGAACAGTTTTCACCTCGTTATTGCCCGAGAACAAGATGGCAGTTTGCAGATATTACACAAAGAAAAACAACAGGTTCAACTGGCTGTAGGGCTAAATGCCCAGAATATCTTAAGCCAAGAAGCGATGGATCGTGGCCTCAACTGTCTGCGGGATTTTAACCAGCGCTTCTCAAATCTAGATCAAGCCCAAGTCCGGTTAGTTGCCACCCATACCCTCAGAGTGGCTAAGAATCGTGAGCAGTTTATCGAGGCCGCCTTAAGTATTATGCCCTACCCGGTCGAGGTCATCTCTGGCCACGAAGAGGCTCGCCTTATCTACAATGGTATCGCCCAGAGCCAAGTGCTAGGTAAACGGAATATCGTTATCGATATTGGTGGCGGTTCAACCGAGGTCGTTCTCGGGCAAAAAAATACCCCAACCCATTTATCTAGCCTACGTTGTGGTTGCGTCAGTTTTAACGAGCGTTTCTTTATCGATGGGCAAATCACCCCCGCCTCCTTTCGCGCCGCACAGAGCGCCGCCGATAAACAATTTGCCTCATTATCAAAGGAATACTTTAGTGGGGATTGGGATTTAGTCCTAGGTAGCTCTGGCACAGTCAAAGCCATCTGCGAGGCGATTCAAGAACAACACGGCGATGAAACTATCACCTTACCACGGCTAAAGCAGCTCAAACTCACGCTGATCAGATACGGCCATATCAACCAGATCCAGTTTGCGAATGTGGATGATAAACGCATCCCGCTCGTCCCCGCTGGGCTTGCGATTTTAATCAGTTTTTTTAGACGTTTACCTATTCAGCAGCTGGAGTTTAGCCCCGGCGCCCTGCGTGAAGGCGTGCTCTATGAGCTGGCAAAAATCGGACAATATCAAGATATCCGCCATCGCACCGTCAACAGTATTGCCCAGCTTTACCACGTCGATATGCCCCATGCCACAAAAGTCCGTGATACCGCCATGGCATTGTTTGAACAGGTCGCCGATGAGTGGGCATTAAGGCCCCATGCCCGCCTGCTTGCCTACGCCGCCACCCTGCACGAAATAGGGCTACACATTAATTCAAAGGCATTGCATAAACACGGCGCCTATATCATCAGCAACAGCGACTTGCCTGGATTTAGTGAGGCGCTGCAACAGGATCTAGCTCGGCTTATCGCCAACCATAGAAAGAAGCCCACCGAGTTGCTGCAAGCCGAAATAGAACCGAACCATAAACTGACGCTGATCCGCTTAGTTTGCCTATTGCGTCTGGCGGTACTGCTTAACCTTGGCCGCATTGCCAAGGCACTGACCTTGGATAAGATCCAAGTCACCCAAGACGGGCTGATATTATTTATTCCCAGCCATAAACGAAAAATCAGCCTGTTTATGAAGGATTTACAGCGGGAACAAAAACACATGTCTAGCTTAGGCATGACGCTACAACTGGTGTCTAACCTAGGGACACACGCCGACAAGGGCGTGGATATCAAGCAAGACACCCCAGAGGCCGTTCAAGCGGTTGCGAGTTAACTCTCTGTGTTGAATGAATTATCCCTTTGATTTGGGTAGCTCAAGCCTGTCGAGTTCACAACCACAGCCACTACAGTACATGGCATAGAGATCATGACCTAATTTATGGCATTGATTACATGAGCGTAAATCCCGGTGACGCCCCACCTCTTGGGATATTTCCGCCGTTAAGATCCCCGTTGGTATCGCAATAATGGAGTAACCCAACAACATGGTAAAGGCTGCAATGGCTTGGCCTAATTCCGTTTTGGGCGTGATATCGCCATATCCCACAGTGGTAATGGTGACGATTGTCCAATAGACAGATTTAGGAATTGAGCTAAAACCGTTTTCGGGGCCCTCGACAACATACATCACAGCACTGAGCACCATAATGATCAGACTGACCGAGAAAAAGAACAAAAAGACCTTGCGACTCGACTGCATCATGGCCCTGAGCAGCAAATTGCCTTCACTTAAATAGCGCAATAATTTCAGCACCCGAAAAATTCTAAAGAGTCGCAGCACCCTAATAACTAACGTAAAATTCGCCCCAGGAATAAATAAGGCTAAATAAGTAGGTAGTACAGAGAGGAGATCCACCAGACCATAAAAGCTACGGGCATAGCGCACAGGCTGGGTGGCGCAATAGAGTCGCAAACCATATTCGAGGGTAAATATTAGGGTAAAAACCCATTCCAGCACGCGGATCACTGCACCATAGTCGCGGTGAAATGACTCCACAGTATCGAGAAACACTAAGGTCACACTGAGGACAATACAAATCATCAAGCCGATATCGAAGTAACGCCCAGCCGGAGTATCTGTTCCAAAAATGATGATACGTAGCTGACGCTTAAATGGGCTCTCGAAGTCAACGTTCTCGGGGATTTTTTCAGACATAGGGCTTAAAACATCCTCACTAAATGGGTTAATATTCACAATCAGCGAATTTCACAAGTCTGCCACGCAATTGCAACTAGCTCAAAATTATCTAGTCACAGAGAATGAAATTTGCGGTATGATGCGCGAAAAAGATAATCATCGGTTAATTTTTTAGAGGACGACATGCGCGTTACCTTACTCTCCACACTGACATCACTCGCTATGACCCTAGCGGCATTCGTTTCACCCCAAGTGCTTGCGTCATCGAGTATGGGCAAAGTCGACCTAGTGGTGATTACTAAATCAGAATCCAATATGGCGCTGCTGCGCGATGGTAAAATCCTCAAACAATACCGGATTGCCATGGGCGACTTACCCGCAGGACATAAACTCAAAGAAGGTGATCAGCGTACGCCCCAGGGCCGTTATATTCTCGATTATAAAAAGTCCGATAGCGCCTATTACAAATCCATTCATATTTCCTATCCAAATGAAGAAGATAAGCTAAGAGCGAAGGCCCTTGGCATTAAACCAGGCGGGATGATCATGATCCATGGCCAAAATCCAAGATCCTCCCTGCCGCCCGAGCAGGCTCAGCAGTACAATTGGACCGATGGCTGCATTGCCATTACCAATGCTGAAATGGACGAAGTGTGGAAAGCCGTTGACGAAGGCACACCGATTGAAATCTGGCCCTAGGTTTTATAGCACTTACGCTCTCACGCCCAGTTAAATGGGCGTTTTTATTTCTCCTCCTACGTTTGCTATTCCAAAGGAGTCCCTATGTCATCATCAGAGATGCTAGGCACAAACCCAACTCAACCCAGCCTAAGCTATACAGATTTACTCCACTCTTGGCCCCAATTTGAAGCCAAGATCTTAAACTTACTTGCAAAATTAGATCTCGCTGACAAAAAACTTGAGTGTGACCATGTTGCCCTAAGGGTTAATTCCGTTGCCAGCGCCGATGCTCTGCGCCAAGCATTTTGTCAGCTCGGCCACATCATCTCCGATAATCAAATCAATGGCCGCTGTATCCTTATTATCGAATTGCACACTCCTTTGACCTTAGGTGAATTTTCCATTCCCTGTGTTGAGTTACCCTATCCAAGCGACAAACGTTATCCCCAAGAAGGTTGGGAGCACATTGAGCTGGTGATCCCATCGCAAGCAGAGGACTGCCAAACCCTAAGCGAAGATCTTAAGTTGTTGTGTCCCAAACTCGCGCCACTGTTAGCTGGTGAGGCATTACCAGAGTCAAGCGAGCCGATTCATATCAAGATGAGTTCCCCAAAGGGAGAAAAAGAGCGCTTAGCCAATCCCACCATAGCCTTTAAGTACCAAGAGGTCTGCGTCAAGGTTCATCCCCATGGCATAAAGGCGGTGATTGCCAGTGAACAAGTTGCTACCATATAACGAGTTAGGTTTTATTGCACAGCACAGCATCAAAGATGCCCACGCAAAAAAGGAAGCTGAATATGAAGCCACATAAAAACGAAGCGCAATTGTTAAAATTTGCCCTCGAAATCGGTGTAGGTTATGCCAAAAAACGCGGATTTGATGAGTTTGACCGCGGCGTCTCACCCAAAGATAAAGTGGAATGTATTTATCGTCTTCTGGTGACGGATAACCTTATTCAACCCTTGGCCAAGGACAAAGAAGATGGCCCCAATATGAAACACAAGTTAATCCTGTGGATCAGCCGTCAGTTACCCGCCGATCACCCCTTACTCAAATAGCCATAGGTCAAGCTATTTAACCTCATCAATAATAATGGCACCTGGGGTGCCATTATTATCAATCAGCATAAGTAACGAGATAGGTATCCTGTTACTTTGGGCTTACAGCCGTTTTAGCGGCCTTTTCCTTCGCGAGTACAGTCGCCATAGGCGACACTAGGGTCGTAGGGTCGAGGCGCATTTGATACCAATTTACCCGCCAGTCTAAATGTGGCCCATTGGCGCGCCCAGTCGCCCCCACTTCCGCAAGGGCTTGTCCTTGTTTTACTGTTTCCCCCGCTTGGACATAGAGCTTACTCAAATGCAGAAAACTCGAGCTCACGCCATAGCCATGGTCGATAATCATAGTACCACCCGAATAAAACATGTCTGGTACAGATAAACTTATCACCCCATCTGCGGGCGCGACAACCACAGTGCCGGTTTTTGCCGCGACATCGACACCAAAATGCGGGTTGCCGGGAACATCATTATAAATACGCTGACTACCGTATACCCCCGAAATACGCCCGGTGAGCGGCCAAATAAAGTCCTGTAAAAAGGCGGTTTGTTCACTAAACGTGGCCCTCGCCGCTTTGACCTGTGCCGTATCCTTTGCCGCTCTTTCCTGGGCGATAGGATCTGGCTTCATGATCTTGTTGCTAATGCCTTTTACGTTTTGAATATCGTACTGCCGCTGAGCCACAGTCAAAGGCTTAACCTCAGTCAGTCCGTCAGAATAAACTAAAGTCAATTGCTGGTTCAGCTCGCCATCACGGTCAAAACCAAAGGCAAAGTGCCCGTCTGGAGTCACTCTTAACGCCTCACCATTTAAACTGACTTGCGTGCCTGCGGGGGCTTGCCCTCGAATAAGTGCGCCCTGTTCGAATTTGCCCTCAAAACTCACCTGAGCATAGGCACTTGTCATCATAATCAACAAGCTTAATGCTGAAAAAATAATGCCATTCATTACCTTAGGCATACTGTGCGGGCGAATCAATCGCAGAAAAACAGCACAAGACTGGCCGAGGCGGAACGGTTTTTGGTCATCAAACATCTTCACAACAATCCTTATTAGGCTGATTAAATACGGCAGCAAACCCTAACGTTGAAGCTAGGCCGATACACCCTTAGTCACTATGGCCCCCTTACCTACACCCTCATAGGCCACCACAGTAAAATGGCTAGTGGGCACCTTAGCCGCCAATGTGGTTGCCATATAATCGGCTAACAATTCCACCGTAGTGTCATGGGGAATAAGGTCACAACACACCTTAGGCATAGCCAATTGGAAATCCCCTTGGGGCGCTTGGTAGTGAAACCCATAGTGGCTGTCATCGGTTATCCGCGTTTGCGGCGAAAGATTGAGGGTCTTAACTGAAACCAAGTCCTCTTCACTGCCTAAATAAATATCGTGCCAACGCTTGGCCCAATACTCATCCCACTTAGGTGCTGGGTTACCATTTTCAAACACATTTACCGGACTCCGATGACCATGGGCAATACGCTGGCAATTGCCATCATGTTTTCGCAGACCATGGCTGTAATGGTAATAAGGGGTATCAAGGATTTCATGCCTTAAGGTGAGCGTGATCCCCTCGACATTTGCCGGTAGGGTTTCACGCAGTGCTTTTTGCAAAAAGGCATTCACGCTGGGAATATCAATTTCTTCGGTCGGTACTAAGGCAAAGGCTTGGGAAGGACAGGCAAGATGGATTTCACCGAGCAAACTATCAAAATCCATCCACACTCTATCGCCCTGCTGCTGCCAGCGCACGCCGCTGCAGGCCGTAGGCACTAATAAACGGTGATCGGCCACCGCATCTATAGTCTGCTTGATGGTACGTTTTACTTTAGCGAAATCGAGCACCATATTTTGCTCATCTAATCCGCCCTCTAGCAGCACATCGACAATCCAACTTTCCCCCACCATGCCACGCTTGGGGCACAAATAGGAAAAATCGATCACGGTTAAATCTTTAACAAACAATTGCATTAACGCTCCTCGGCAGAAAAACAGTCCACCTATGTAATTTAAAAGCACCACTTAGCGATGGCCGAGCGTGCTAACTTGAGCAATGAAAGTCTTACCCAAATAGTGAATAGGGATTCTAATCAATTCCGTGGCTGGCTGCGACAAATGAATCCATTCAGCCGAATATTTTGTCTCTGGTTTTTATCAAGCGCTTGAGTATCAGGCTCTCGATAATCAGACAATCCTATGCCATTCATCCAGTGGGGTTTTAATCGAGAGAAACACTGCCTCGCCTAATGGCAGATAGACAAAAAATTACGATGCATCGCCCTAGTCGATTAGCCAGCAAACACTTAACCTAAATAGCATTAGATCTAACAAAATAACACTTCAAAAACAGTGAATTAGATCGCAAAAACCTAATCCACAACAGCGATAGACCCAATCGAAACAAAGCATTATCGCTCCGTAGCATTAACCGTTAGCATCCCCTTAAACCATACAAAAACCAAGGTTATAGAGGGAGAACAAAATGACCAAACTGACATCTATCGCGTTTTTCATCGCGGGCATATTAACCAGTACCCATGCCATCGCAGCCGAACCCATTGAAGTTATTACCGCCGCCAAGATCACTGAACCTGAAAAAGTTGAATTAGGTAAAATGCTATTCTTCGAACCCAGACTGTCTAAATCTGGCTTTATTTCCTGTAACTCTTGCCACAACTTATCAACCGGTGGCGTCGATGCCCTGCCCACATCCATTGGTCACCATTGGCAGGAAGGCCCAATTAACTCGCCCACAGTGCTTAATGCCGACTTTATGCTGGCGCAATTTTGGGACGGCCGTGCCAGTGATTTGAAAGAACAAGCCGCCGGCCCTATCGCCAACCCAAAAGAAATGGGCTTTACCCATGAACTTGCCACCGAAACTATCGCCTCTATGCCCGCTTACCGTGCTCGCTTCGCTAAGGTTTATGGCGATGAAAACGTCACCATTGACCGTTTAACCGATGCAATTGCCACCTTCGAGAAAACCTTAGTTACCCCTAATAGCCCCTTCGACCAATATCTTCTGGGTAAGCAAGATGCCATCAACGCCGATGCCAAAGCGGGTTATCAACTCTTTAAGGATAAAGGTTGCGTGAGCTGCCACAATGGCCCTGCGGTCGGTGGCACTATGTTTATGAAGATGGGTTTAATCAAGCCGTTCCATACCAATAATCCCGCTGAAGGCCGTAAGGGGGTCACGGGTAAAGAAGGGGATAAATTTGTGTTTAAAGTGCCCACGCTGCGCAATATTGAACTCACCTATCCCTACTTCCACGACGGCAGTGTCTGGACCTTGGAAGAAGCGGTGAATACCATGGCAGACATTCAACTAGGGCAAAAACTCTCTGATAAAGAAGTCAAAGAGATGGTCGCCTTCCTTAATTCGCTCACGGGTGAACAGCCACAAATCACGCTGCCAATTCTACCGCCATCGAATAAAGAGACGCCACGGCCAGTGCCTTTTGCGACAGGCACTAAATAGAACTGCGCTTAACGTCGTAGTAAGCGTCAGAAATACAAAGGCCGAGGAATGATCCTCGGCCTTTGTATTTTGTTTAATGCTTGATGCTTAAGCGATATTATCCCAATGGGATTATTCGCCCTTAAGACGACGATCGAGCTGATCTTTTAAGTTTGCCGGTACGCCTTTAATCAAAATGGTGTCCGAGATGGGATCGTAAATCACCCGTTGGCCTAGGTGACCGCCATCGAAACTTAAGGTGACACCGCCCCCCGTACCCGAAAACTTCTTTAGCTGACGCAGGGTCGATTTATCCGCCGGAAATTCTTCATCGAGTTCATAACTGCCACCACGGGCAAAATCGTAGAAGGAATCCATGCCTTGATCGGCTAACTCATCGGCCAAATCTTTGATCTCAATGTCAGCGCCTTCATCGAAGCGCTCACTGCAATATTCAAACACTTTATTGCGACATTGCTGACGTTCTTCTTTAGTCAGTTCACTGCTAGCAACAAAATCCTCAACCGCATTCATCAGAGTCTTGTTTTGCGCTTTAGTGTTGACGCCTTCTACGCAGCCCATAAAGTCGAGGAAAAAGTCGGCAACTTTGCGCCCCGCACGGCCACGGATAAAGGAAATGTACTTGCGAGAATCCTTATCGGCCTGCCACTCGGTTAAATCGATACGTGCCGCCAATTGAATATTGTTTAAATCCAAGTGGTTATTTTGTGACAGTTCCATATCGTCTAACACTGTCATCGACGACTTAGCACTTAATAGGGCAACAAACAGATAATCGCTAGTGATGCTGGTGTAGCAAGACATCAGCAAAAAACCGCCTTGGCTAAAATCATATTTTGCCAATTCTTCCTGTAGCAATTTACTGGCTTGGCCCGAAAACTCCACAAAACCTAGCTCGCCGCCACGGTATTGAGTGAGTGCATTGGCAAAGGCAGGATTGGCCTCACCGTCGTCACCGTGAATGCCGAAATAGCCGAATCCCTTACCCGCTTTACTGGTATAAGTCTGATGCAATTCGTCCAGCATCATCTCGACAGCCTGACCGTTCAGCAGAGGTTGAGGACGTAAACGGCAACGCAATTGCCCCTGACTGTCCTGGGAAATCTCGTGAATAATTGCTTGTTCGATGTTAATACTCATAAGCCCTGATAGTGATGCTGGAATAAATCCGCTATTATATGCCGCTAATCCATTCCAAAGTGAAACATTTTTTGATTATGGCAATCCAATCGAAATACTCAAACGCACAAGTTGAATCATTAATCGCCGAAGTACTGGCCGTGTTAGAAAAGCATAAAGCCCCGACGGATTTAAGCCTGATGGCGCTCGGCAATTGCGTCACCTATTTGTTAGAGCGTAAAGTCCCTAACGAATCGCGCCAAGCCGTGGCAGAACAATTTGCGAAAGCACTCGCACAATCGGTTAAATCCAATTAAGTTAGTTGGGTACAAACGTTAAAAAAACATAAGATACAACGTCTTTTAGGAATAAGCGGATCACTATGGTCGAGCGAAAAAAGCAAATGAGCCGCGATAGGGTTTCTCGGCTCATCAACTGGGGACATTGGTTCGCCTTCTTTAATGGCCTATTGGCCATGATAGTGGGTAGCCGATATCTAAGTAGTGTAGGTTATCCAGAAACTTGGTACGGTTGGATTTATCTTACGGTAAGCACCATTGGCCAATTTAGCTTTCTCGCTTTTATCGCCTATTTGATCTGCCTATTCCCGTTAACCTTAATCTTGCCCTATTCGAAGATATTGAGGGGAATAGCGGCGGTTATTGCGACCTTAAGCCTGTGTATCTTATTGTACGATACGATTGTTTATGCCGATTACGGCATGCATTTAAGTCCCTTCGCCTTCGATTTGGCCTGGGCAGATCTCAATGCCCTGCTCCATGGCACATCCTATATAGTCACGCCACTGGCGATCATCACGCTTGAACTGACCTTGGCAAATTTTTTGTGGAAGCGTATAGAGAAGATCCAAAAGCTGAATTTAGGCAATAAGGTCATCACCTTAGTGGGTGTGTGCTTTATCAGCAGCCATTTGATCCATATATGGGCCGATGCCAGCGATATTACCGAAATAACGCGATTCGATGAGGCCTATCCGCTCGCTTACCCTGCGACCGCCCGCTCCTTTATGGAAAGCCACGGTATTGATGGCTCGCCTTTGGAGAATAATGACAATAACACTACTAGCGTACTCAGCTACCCATTGCAGCCATTACTCTGCCAAGCGGAAACCCAAACCAATGTATTGATGATCACCATCGACAGTTTGCGTGCCGATATGGTCGATCCTAAAACCATGCCGTTTCTTCATCGCTATATGGAAAATAACCAATCATTTACTGAGCATTATAGCGGCGGCAACCAATTTAAAACGGGGATGTTCTCTCTACTATACGGCCTGCAAGGCAGCTATGGCGATGCGAGGATATTCAATAGCACCAGCCCAGTGCTAACCAAGAGTTTCCAACAGGCTGGCTACCAGCTGGGACTCTTTATCCCCGAAACGAATCGGAAACTGAGTTCAGCCCAGGCCATGTTTAATGACTTTACTTCTATCGTTGCCAAAGAAACCAATGGCAGTGCCGATGCAGATTTGCAGACAGTCGCGCACTTTAAACAATGGCACAGTGTCCAAAATAAGCCCTGGTTTGCCCTGCTTAACCTAAAGGCACCGGAAAATTTCGATACGCCAGTGGGCTTCCTCGGTATCGAAACGGTTAAAGCAAATTTACCGCCTGCGCAAAAGGTATTGTTCAATCAATACCGCCAGTCATTATATTTTATCGATAACCAATTAGAGGCGATTCTTGCCAACATCCCTCAGGATACCTTAGTGGTGATAACCGGGGTAAATGGCAAGATTTTCACCAGTAATAGCGATGAAGCGCTGCGCAACCTGTCGCCAGAAAGTGTGAAAGTGCCGCTGGTTATCCATTGGCCCAATGCCATCCCCGCTAAAGTTAAGTATCGCACCAGTCATTACGGCATAGTGCCCACCCTAATGACCCATGTATTAGGTTGCACTAATAACACCACAGATTACAGTGCTGGTAGAAGCTTACTGCAACCGAGCAAAGAGACCTGGATTTATATTGGCGATAGCCGGATTTTTGCGATTTACCAACAGTCAGAAGTCACCGTCATCGACCGCCACGGTAAATACCGGATCTACGATGAAAACTATGAGCATCGACTGCGCAAAAAAATGAGTGCACCAGAGCTTATCCAAGTGATGCGTGAAGGTCGGCGCTTGTATAACCATTAAATAAAGATAAAAAAGCCCCATCTTGGGGCTTTTTTTATTGAAAAAACTGTTAACCATAGCTCCCCAAGTAACTCATTTAACTAACATTCGATTTATCCCTGCTCTGAATCTCAGAAAAAGTGTAATCGATACGTTATAGTTATATCAATAAACAACACCGCATATTGTTAGCAAGTCTATCGGTGACAACTTTATGATGAATAAAGCCAAGCAGAATAACGCAGCGGCTAATGTCCAAGCCATCAATATCATTCTTAATAGTCTTGATGCCCTCGTCTATGTCTCTGATATACATACCTATGAGTTATTGTATTTAAATGACTATGGGCTCTCTGTTTGGGGCTCAGCCAAGGATAAAAAATGCTATCAAATTTTGCAGTCCGGACAACACGCCCCGTGCCAGTTCTGCACAAATCACAAATTACTCGATGCAGATGGTAATCCATCGGGCGTTTATGTATGGGAATTCCAAAATACCCAAAATGGCCGTTGGTACCAATGCCGAGATCAAGCGATACACTGGACCGATGGCCGCTTAGTTCGCATCGAAATCGCGACCGACATCACCGACCGAAAACAGATTGAGCATGAGTTGATGCTCGCAAAAGCACAGGCTGAAAAACAAGCCGATACGGATGAGCTGACGCAACTGAATAATCGCCGCGCATTTTTCAACCTCGGCCGACAGGTCGTCCATCAGCTGTATCGAACCCAGCAAACACTCTCAATCATCATGTTCGATTTAGATCATTTCAAACGGATAAACGATCAATGGGGGCATGCAACGGGGGATGCCGCACTCATTCATGTCTCCCAACTCGCCCAAAAATCCGTACGGGCCTCGGATATCCTCGCAAGATTAGGGGGGGAAGAATTTGGGGTATTGCTCCCTAATGCCATACCGGAACAAGCCAAACTACTGGCAGAACGCATGCGTAGCGAATTTGAACAACAAGCTTTTCAATTTAATGGGCGAATGATCCACTGTACCGCCAGCTTTGGGATTTCATCCATCAACTTAGCCACGGCTCGCCATGAACTTGAACCCCAAGATCTGCTCGAAACCTTACTCAACAGTGCAGATCAGGCCATGATGCGAGCAAAACAAGCGGGACGTAATAGAGTATGTGAATTAAGCAGCCCCCTTCAATCAAACTTGGCTTAACTGAAGGGGGCTGCGCAGTCACTGAGTTTCACCCAAGGTAAAACCCTGCAACAAACTTAACGATACGTCAGTGTCGCAGTATCGGTTAACTTGTCATTATCTTTAACGGTCAGCTCGACTGTGTGTTGACCACGGCGGGCAAGGCGTAATACCACTTGACCGTTAGCGCGGGTGCCGTTGTCGAACGTCCACTTATGTTGCTTGATCACGCCATCGGTATCATAGCTAGTCGAGATAAACATATCGACCAGCCATAAATTGATATGCTGAATTTGCGCCACAGGCGGTTGTTTCACATCCTCAGCAACCACAGTCACAGTTTGCGACGTGCTATGGGTTAAGCCATCGTTATCCGTCACAGTTAACGTGACCAGATACTCACCACTTTGACTATAACTGTGAGTCACTACCTCACCCACAGCCACTGTGTTATCACCAAAGTTCCACTCGGCTGACACGATTTGTCCATCACTGTCACTTGAAGTGGATGTCAGTTGCACCGCAGCGCCATTCACCACTTGAGTGAAACTGGCTACTGGCGCGACTTTTTCCGCTTCGAGCAAGAGTGAAATCACCACAGGATCGTGATCCGATGAGCGATACGCATCCGTGGCGAATAAGTCTTGGATTTGAGCGGGTGTCTTAAACTCTTCGTTGTAATCCAATACACGCGGCTCGTCGGTATTGATATGCCACTCGGTCACATCCACCACTTTATCCAGCAGGGCTGCGTTTGCTAAAGCATGATCCAACTGACCCGATTCAGCCGAGAACACATAGGAATAAGGGTTCGGTTTTTCAAGTTTGGCAAACAGCTCACTAAAGCCCGCATTAGCTAACGCCGTTAATGGATCTTCCTTCGCATAGGCGTTCAAATCACCAATCAGCAGTACGCCTTGATCTGGATATTGCTCGCCTAACCATTGACCTGCAGCCGTCGCCGCACGGGTACGAGTGATATTACAGTTGCCTTGGCCGTCATTCAGATCAGGATCGCCCGCACATTCACTGCCCTTAGATTTAAGGTGATTAACCGCAACCACCACGCCTTCTTCACTGCCGTTCACACTAAAGGCTTGGGTCAGCATTGGACGGTTTTTGCTATCATCAAACAAAGGCTGTTGGTCATCATCCAATGGCGAATTGGCACTGGATAGTATACGTGCAGCGCCCTGCGGCGTGACTTTATCGCTACGATAAATCAAGCCGACTGTGATGGCATCGGTGCCAATCGCATTCATACCTGTTGGCGCGATATAAGCGTAACGCGCTTCACCCACAGCGGCATTCAAACCTGCGACTAAATCGGCAATGGCTGAATTGGCGCCAAAGCCATCGTTTTCAATTTCCATCAAACCAAATACATCGGCACTAATGCCCACCATGGCGCTGACAATCTTCGCCTTTTGACGCTCAAATTCGCTTAAGGTATTGGCACCTCGGGCAGTTGGGAAACCTGCACCTTGACCATCACCGTTAAAGTAGTTAAGTACGTTAAAGCTAGCGACTTTTAGATTACCGCCCTCAACCAATGTAGGTGCGATTGGGCGTGGATTTTCCGCTATAAAGTTCACTGTCTCAATTGGCATAATGCGATACAGATTAAAGCCATAGTGCATTACACCCGTAAGCGATGTGGCTTTATCGCCTACACGCACAGTGTTTGATGCGCTCAGACCAGGAGCGGGGAATTGCACAGGATCAGGATTCTGCGCCGTTAAGCCGTCATCCAATAAAATACTGTCACGTTGGTTGGCTGCGCTCACTGCCAGCGCATCCGCGCCCGGTGCTGCCACCTGCGTACCAATAAAGTGGCGCTGACTGCCTAATGAAATCTCGCCATAACGCCCGAGGTTGTAGACTTCGTTCACCACTAAATCTTGGCTAAAACGAACACGCATGCCCTCAAAGGGCTCAAAATCATCACTGCTGTTTACCGGTAAGGTCACCACCGCTGCAGTTGGCAATGCTTGACCTGTGGCACACAACTTGTGATCTGATACAGTCGTGAGTTCAGTTAAGCCTTGGTATTCAGTGACTTTGGCTTTTAAACGAATACGATCGCCCGCCACATACGCGGTAGGCGCAGTGCCGGTATACACAAACACACCTTCCGAGGTTTGGGGATCGCTATCGGCTTCGTTATCGGCCATTTGCACGAAAATGCCCTTAAGACCGGCTTCTTGATTACTGACGACAACCGCTTCAACCACTAAGGTTTGACCATTAAGAGGGCTTATCGCGCCCGCGCCTTGCAGCGCATGAATTGCTGTGGCTTCTTCGCCGCACACTAAAGCACTCGGTGGAGGGTCGACGGGATCGGTTGGCGTACCAGCGCTGAATTTACCGAGATCAGAAATATTATCCTTCGCAAAACCTAACCAAGTGCTAAAGCTGACCGCATCGCCACTGATGGGATCGGCAATTAGCTGATCAGGATTACGGCGCAGGGTATTGTCTTGAGTGGATAAGTCACCACTACCCCACTCGGCACCGGGATCGACACCAACTTGACCTAAACTATCAATCACTTGATTTTGATAAGTCAGTTCAATCGCATCGTCGCCGTTAAAGAAGCTGGCGCTACTCTGTTGATTTGTAACCGCAAGAATATCGGCCGACGCATCGTTATCGGCAACCACATAAGTCGCCCCCGCCGCTAATGATCCAGTGAGCGCTATGGTCGTGCCGACATTGGTGCTGCCATTAAAATAGAAGCGCAATTGGTATTGGCTTAAATCAATCACGCCTGCGGTTGGGTTATACAGTTCGATGGCTTTATTGTTGCTGCTGCCTTCGACGTATTCTGAAATGATCACATTATCCGCGCCATGGGCAAGCCCACAAACGCTGCTGATGGCTAACGCCAGCACAGTTTTAGTGTTAAACATTGAGACCCCTAAATGTATTGTTTTAATATTTTGTATTGAATTGCGATTTAATTGATGCGCTTAGATGCTTCAAGGTGATATCACCTCGAACACTGACGATACTATAGGCGACCAAAGTTACAAATTGGTTGCGGCTAAGTTGCAACTTAAGATGGATATTATTCGTGGTATTTGGCAAGCAGGACTAGGAAGAAAGCAGTACGGAGGATGCTGGCCGCCCATTAACCATGCGGCCAGCAATCATCAATGTGATAGGGATAAATCGTTCTTAACAGAATAAGATGAAAGCCCTGACGCAGGGCTATAAGGGCTGAAGCTTCTCATCGAGCAAACTGACCAGCAGTAACTCACCTTGGGCATTCACCCTAAACTCACCGAACTTAGCCGCACTAAAATGATCGGCTTGGCCTTCTTCAAAGAAAAAGCTGTTCGATGCGAGCTTAATTTGATTACCACGAACACGAAATTGCACCCGCAGCTGATCTTTACCCAGCGCTTGGTCAGTATAAAAATCCACAAAACGCGCCACTTTTTGCTCATCTACAGCCAACAATAACTGGCCCTGCAGTTGCTGCGGCGCTAAGGCGCTACGTACATCCCGGGCAATGGCATATTCAAGCGCCATATAATCCCCCTGCATTAACGAGCGCGGATCGACTGGTGCTAGGGCAAAGCGCACCACTTGGCCGTGATTAAGCAGCTGTTCAAATTTGAAAATGCGCCAATTCACGCCAGTCAGAATCGCCACTGTTGTGAACAGTACTATGCCCAGCGCCCATTTATGTGAAGCCGACAGTTTTCCCATCACATTTCCCATCAAATAGTCTCCTTGGCATTTTCATTTGCCGGAAATAACCGCCACATCAGTATTCTTGCCACCAGCAACAGCGCCCCTAGACCCATCAAATAAGCAGATTTCAGCAACAAAGTCGTTTCGAGGGAATAATAGTACCCGCTGACAAATAACAGCGCCGACACAATTCCCATCCCCTTAAGCCAAGGTTCGTTGCAATAATGGCCAAGTAAGATCAATAGGATAGCCGTTGATAATCCCTGCATAGGTAAGGATAAACCGCTAATAATGATTAAACCGATAACACACCCCAGCGCCGTCAATGAGCTTAAGGATTGTTGGCGTTCGCGGAAAATAGTGACTAATAGAAATCCGCAAATACCTAAAATAATCGACAGATGGAGCAGCGTAAATCCCAGACTTTGTTGCCAAGGGCTAAATAAGGCTTCAAAAATACTGTCCATGCTAAAGGCATGCATCAGTTGCAGCGAAAGTAATCCCAGTGCAAAGCCATAGATCAGCATGCGCGCGCGGCGGTAATGACGTCCGAATCGATTGATATTAAACAGCACTAGGCTAATGGTTAAGGCAAAAAAGCTGGGGCTGAAATGAAGCCATTCGAATTTTGCCATCAGGCCAATCACGCACCAACTTAAGCAAAAAGCGAATACAAACTGAGCTAACCCATGGGCAATTAAGCCCCACAGCAGCAAGAGCATGCCCGCCATACACAGATACCAGTTGAGGCTAAAATCATTGTCGATTAAATCATATAATCCCCATGCGACACTGATGACCCCACTCAAACAGGCGGCAAACGCCAATTGCTCAATAAAAATCTGTTGCCGCGGCAACAAGTACAGCCCAATGCCCACGGCTAGATAGGTTAAGCCGATAAATAAAATCACATCTTCTTCAACTCGCTCAAAAATGGCACCCAATACCGCCATCATAAAGCCCAACAGAAACAAGGCCGCTATCCAAGCAGCAAAAGCCTGCATAGTGGCAATATACCAAGGCATATCATGCTGTTCTGGCATTTGAGCCGTGCTAACTTTCCCCTCGGCATACCAGGTTTGCCACTGTTTTATCAGACTTAAATCAGCCAAAGTCGCGGTTGAAGCGACATCGCTCTCTTTCCCTTGGGCCACTATCGCTAGAGACTCAGGATCAAGCTCAGAATCAGGCTCAAGGACGGGCTCAGGCGCCAGCTCAGATATAGGCTCATGTTTAGAGATGGGTTCAGAGATAGTTTCAGATTGGAGTTCTGACTGTGGTTTAAGCTTGCGACTGAGTTCCTTTAACCAAAGACTTAAGCCAGTGCTCGCCAAAATGATGTAAAGCCCAATAAACAGAAATCCGCCTATGGGATCATGGTCCTCAAACATCAGCCGGATCAGTAGCGCAGCGCCCACGGCAATCAAGCTAAAACCGCCCAAGGCCAAGGGATAAATGCGCGGTAAGCGATAGCGAAAAATAACGAATCCCAACACCAGATGGGCAAGATAGCCACAAATAATCCAAGTACTCGCGCCATCAGGCTTAAAAAGATCGTCGAAAATCAACCAAGTGATTAACCAAGTAAAACAGCCCATCGCAAACAGTGAACACACATACTCAAGGATTGGCGCATGCCAGCGCCCCGCGACTTTGCGGTCTAAAAAGATAAAAGCGTAATAGATAGCTAAGTTCAAACAAACAAAGATCAGCAGTTGGCCTTGCTCATCCAAGAAGGTTCCCCATAAATGGGAAAAGGTATCCAGAAATATCCCTATGCTGAGGTTTAGTAGTCCCACCAACAACAACCACAAACCATCGAATCCCGCCACCCAAGCAAAAGGCAAAATCATTAGGGCCCACAGGGCGAATAGCTGCCAAGGATCTGCCCCAGTTTGATAGGTTTGTCCAACCAGGGCCAACAAACCACCGACTAACACACAGGCCGCGAGTAATACGGCATTAGCAACCGTTGTCCCAAAAGGCGTGCTCTGGGATCTTGATACTGTAACGGATGGGGTGTTTGATGCGATCGATGGCTGACATGCGGCTCGGTAATAGAGCCACATAAATGCTGCAATAGCGAGCAGTATCGCCGCTTCTAGCAGCGCAAATTTGGCAAATCGACCCAAGGATTGCCAATTATAGGCGAAGAAAAATACCACTCCGCAAACAAAACCTAATGCTCCAAACCACAGTAATAACCCTGCAATCAATGCTCGCCAGCGACTCGCGTCGGGGCGAACAGAAAGCCGATGATAAAGTTGGTCCGCCTGTGCTGGGTTTATATGTCCTTGTTCAAGCCATTCACACACTTGAGATGTTAAAGAGCCCAATATGAGATCTCCCTTCAGATAATAGAACTCGCCTGCACAAAATACGCATTAACCTCACTTAAGTGCAATAATTAATTGTATTAACTTGTATCGCACACAGGTAAGCTTAGATAACAATAGCGAACAGGAGAACTTATGCGGTTATGTACTTTCTACAAGCTGCTATTTTGCTTAATACTCAATAGTTGTTTGAGTATCACGGCATTTGCTCAGACTCAGATCACCCAAAAGCCACTGATCCGAGTTGGCGGATACCAATTTGCCCCCTACGTAAATCTTCAAATGGATGGCCGCTATACGGGTTTAACCCTAGATCTCATTAATGCCCTTAATCAGGTCCAACAACAAGTGACATTCGAATTTGTCCCCACCAGCATAGAACACAGACATAAAGCTCATGCCGCCGAACGCTTCGATATGATGCTCTTTGAAGATCCTAGTTGGGGCTGGGAGCACACTAAGATGCAGTTTATTCCCTTGAATATAAAGGATGGCGAGGTCTTTCTCACCCTAAAAAACCGCACGAAAGATCAGCGTTACTTTGCAGATTTAACTAATAAATCCATGGCATTAGTAAAGGGTTACCACTATACCTTTGTCGGTTCTGAAACCGATCCGGAGCAATTGAATAAACGCTTCAAACTGGTGTTTGTCACCAGCAATAAAGCCTCAATTGAGACGATTTTACGCCAGCGTGCCGATATTGCTCCCGTGACCTTCTCTTATCTCAATTATTACTTCACCCTTAATCCTGAAGAAAAAGACAAACTCTTTATTTCAGAGCAATGGGCACAACATTATCACCTTGGAGTATTGTTAGCCCCGCATTCACAACTAAAGGTTGACCAGCTTAGCCATTGGCTTGAATTACTCGAAGGAAGCGGAAAGCTGGCGGCATTAGCCCAAGATTACGGATTTACCCTCCCGGCTCCCAAACCCTTAAAGCCTTAAAGCCTTAAAAGAAAGTGGAGCCCTTGGCTAAGTTGCCGCTCAGTTAGGATAACGACAGTAAAGGCTCAAACAGAGCTAATAGACTGATTAACAAGAATACCAAGGCCTGAATATTCAGCATTGGGCTACTATTAGGCGGGCTTAAGCTGGCAACATAAAACTGCCATATTGAAAAAATGCCGTAATTAAGCCCTAAAAATAAGATTAAGCTGTAGGCATACATCTCAGGGATAACATTAAGGCTGCTGACCAAAAAAATTACCGTTGAGGTCAGAAAAAACACTGACTGACAATGGAACATACAACGCAATATTTGCTTACTCTGCTCGCTCACATTGGCCTTAAGCAGTGGCGCTAGCAACATTCTTTGACCTTGTACCAAGTGGTAGCCGCACACTACCGCACTCAAAGCCGCAGCGGCCATCAAACTTATTTCCATGACTATTCTCGCTCTATTCATACAGACAGGAATTAGGACCTGTAAAGGAGCACTCCAGTTTCACCGTGACATGAAATAGACTGTCGCTCTCGGTGATAAAAACAACAAAGGAGCCGCAAAGCTCCTTAGTGATCACAGACAATACACACCCTACTTACATTGTCGCCATGGTCCAATAGTCCAGACGCTTTTGTGGATCGGCCAACAGATTTTTACATTCCTCTTTATACTTGCCCATCAAAGCCCCTAAATTGCTTGAGCCGCCTAAGCTCGCAATTTGACGCGCCTTAGCATCGGCAACCGCCTGTATTACCTCGGTTTCTGTTCGGTATTTTTTAGCGAGGTTTTCGGCTTCAATTTTCGAGCTTTTTAAGCGCTCACCTACGGCCTGCATTTGT
The DNA here is from genome assembly GCF_024197625.1 of Shewanella sp. KJ2020. NCBI lineage: Bacteria > Pseudomonadati > Pseudomonadota > Gammaproteobacteria > Alteromonadales > Shewanellaceae > Shewanella > Shewanella sp. KJ2020. The sequence goes on from NZ_JAKUKD010000006.1 coordinate 91,578, forward strand.
GGCGCATTCATCGCACTAATGGCTTCAGAACTTACCTGATAATAGGCCGCACACTCGATCACTTCTTGACTAAATGCTTTTTCCGCTTCATCGGCCCAAACTGCGGTACTCGCACTTAGCGCTAAGCTGGCGATGACTAACGCTTTTAACATGTTATCTTTCCTTTTTATTAGCAATAATGAATAAACCTACTTAAGTGCGGAAGATATCTCAAGCTCATAGGTAAAAAAATCTTGATTACGCACAAAACCTAAGCCTTCGTATAAGCCCTGTGCGCGTAAGTTATCCCTTTGTGTTTCGAGGATCAAATAACCCACATTATGGGCCCTAGCGTAATCCGCCGCTCGCTGCACTAATGCCCGCCCAATGCCGACACAACGGGCATGCTGAGTGACAAACACATCGTTGAGGATCAATATAGGCGCCAAACGCAGGGATGAAAAACTGGGATACAACTGTACAAACCCAAGGTCAATCCCTTGAGGATCCTGGGCAATAAACACCACAGACGAGTTCTCTTGCAAACGAGCTCGAATAAACTGCTCTGCTGCAGCTAAATTGTCAGTGGCACCATAAAACTGCCGGTATTCATTAAATAACACCGCAACCCCATGGCTGTGGGAAATATCTGCTTGAGTAATAATGCTTGCCATGGGCATTTCCTATCGTAAATTACTGGACTAATGGTCTCTGGCGTAAACGAAATTGCAGACTACTTTTCACCGTCGGCCACTCAGTATCGATAATGGAATAGACAACGGTATCGCGAATAGTCCCATCCTTTAGGATCCGATTATTGCGTAATACCCCATCCTGCTTAGCGCCGAGCCGAGCTATAGCTTGGCGCGAAGCCTGATTATGCCAATGGGTACGGAATTCAACGGCTATCGCATCTAAGGTTTCAAAGGCAAAAGTTAACAACAGTAATTTAGCTTCGGTATTAATTCCCGTGCGCTGGGCTCGCTTGGCATACCAAGTGTAACCAATCTCGAGGTGACGGTGCTCGCTCTCCCAGTGGCAGATCCGTGTACAACCGACAATTTCCCCGGATACCCTATCGCGCACGGCAAAGGGAAAACTCTCACCCCGCGCTTGTTCTTCTAAGGCTTTAGCCACATAGGTTTTCATCTCGCAAGGCTCTGGAACGCTGGTAAACCACAAACGCCAAAGCTCGCCATCAGCCACCGCTAAACTCAATGCCGCCACATGGGATAATGACAAAGGTTCTAGCACTACATGTTCACCACTTAAACAACCTAAGTTATCTCCACTGCCCACAGTATCGTCTCCATTAGATAAGTTAAAAGTGTGTTCTTGCGCACATTTTTATCTAGCCTAACATTAATCGATAAGAAAAAAACACCTTATTTTCTGCGTGATTGGATAAATTAATCCTATTATCGGCGCTTTATATCACCTAGAGCTTAGGATGAAATATATAAGTAAAAGGCCGGTGGGATCGGGGTGATATAAATACTGCGGCGAAAGAATAAAGCACAATATGGGCGACTAAAAAGCAGTTAAACGATATTTCGCATTTAGCTGCTTACTGCTTACTGCTTATTGCTTATTGCTTATTGCTTATTGCTTATTGCTTATTGCTTATTGCTTATTGCTTATTGCTTATTGCTTATTATTAGAGTGTAGAGTGGCTGTTAAAAACCATGCACACTATTACTCACCCTAAACCAACCCGCAATGCTATTGCGTTGGGCCAAGGTCTGGCGAACTTCATGGGGAAAACGCTCACTGAGAAAAATCACGAAATGACCCATTTTAGGGGCGATACGCTCTAGTTCATTATCTTGTTCATCATAAATGATGAGCTCGCCACAATCGGCATCTTTCCAATGGGGATTTAAGAAAAAGACTGTAGTTAAGATGCGATTTTGGCTGCCCTTTAACGCATCAACATGCTTCTTATAAAAGGCCCCTGGCTGATAAACAGCATAGTGGCTTTCATAGTCGAATAATCCCATAAACAAACGACGGTTTAAGCCATTTTTGAGCTGCGTCATCAACTCCAGATATTGGCTGTCGGGCTCATTGTGCTCTTCTAGCCACTGTATTCTGTCTCGGCGAATGTCGGGATTAAGCTGCTGCTCGACGCCGCGACCAATTGATGCGGCTTTAAGTTCATGGGCTTGTGTTGATTGAATTTTTTCCAATAGCACTTGGCTAATGTGGGCAGGAACTAAGTCAGTTAAAAAAACATAGCCTTTGTCTACCAAGGCGTCAGCGATCACATCCAGCATTGCTTCACTTAATTGCGAAACCATTTATGCTACATCCAAAAAAGAGGCTACGCTTTTGCTGTACTCAAGGGCTCAAAGGAGGGGGGAAACTGAGCCTGATTTTCGAGGGGCGTCGATACGGGATCTAGAATATATCCCACAGTCAAATTGGGCGGAATTTTAGAGTAAAGAGAGCGGAAAAACAAGATGATAAAAAAGGCTTGCTAGGTTGCCCTATCAAGCCTTTTCGCCAGTCACATACAGTCAATTAATCGACTAAACCACGGCGTTTTAACAGTGCATCTGTCGTTGGTTTCTTACCGGTAAAATGAATGTAATCCTGCATAAGATCTTCACTATTTCCTTTCGATAAGACTTCCTTACGGAATTTATCACCATTATCGGCATTTAAACCTCCCTGCTCGCCCATATAGGCAAAAGCATCGGCGGCAAACACTTCGGTCCACAAATAGGCGTAATAACCTGCAGAGTAACCACCAGCGAACGCATGGCTAAAGTAGCTCGACTTATAACGCGGTGGAATAGGCGCAAAATCAAGACCATGTTTAGCTAACACTTGATGCTCAAACTGCTCAACATCATTAATTTGCGTGTCGGCGCTGATAGAGTGCCATTCCATATCTAACAAAGCAGCTGACAGATACTCAACGGTATCAAAACCTTGGCCAAACTTATTTGCCGCTAAGATTTTATCGAGCAGCGCCTTAGGAATAGGCTCACCCGTCTGATAGTGTTTGGCATAGTTCGCAATCACAGCGGGATCAATATTCCAATCTTCGTTAACCTGTGATGGGAACTCAACAAAGTCACGTGCAGTCGATGTACCCGCCACACTCGGATATTTCACCTTAGAAAATAAACCGTGGATCCCGTGTCCCATCTCATGGAACAGAGTCGTCACTTCATCGAAAGTCATTAAGGTTGGGCCATCGGCAGGCTTAGGGATATTCAGCGCGTTATAGACCACAGGCTTAGTGCCGAGCAGATCGCTTTGGGTGACAAACTCATCCATCCAAGCACCGCCGCCCTTGCCTTCACGGGCATAGGGGTCAAGGTAGAATAAGCCAATAGAACTGTTGTCTTTATCGAAAACTTCAAAGGCTAATACGTCGGGATGCCACACGGGTAAGTCTGTCCGCGCTTTAAAGTTGATGCCATACAGTTTATGCATGGCGAAAAACAGCCCATCCTTCAGCACAGTATTAAACTCAAAATAAGGCTTAATACTGCTTTCATCTAGGGAGTATTTCTCTTTACGCACTTTATCGGCGTAATAAGCCCAATCCCAAGGTTGCAATTCAAAATCACCGCCCGCCTTTTTGATTTCAGCTTGAATATCAGCCGCTTCCACTTTGGCACGTGCTAGGGCTTTTGGCGCTAAATCATCGAGGATTTCATACACAGCGGAGGGAGTTTTCGCCATTTGATCGGCAACCGCATAGGATGCCCAGGTATCAAAGCCCAGTAAATTGGCTTTTTTAGCGCGAATTTGCGCCATTTTAACAATCAATGGCCCATTGCTTGCCACGGCTCTGTGGGCAGAGGTTTCCCACACTTTTTGGCGAAGTTCACGGTTGTTCAGACTCGAAAGCACAGGCTGGCGCGTCGTATTCACTAGGATAATCAAATAGCCTTCTTTCCCGGCGGCTTTAGCGGCTGCAGCTAAGGTGGCGATTTCGCTGTCAGATAAACCATCTAACTGCGTTTTATCGGTCACGATAATCACATCATCTTTATATGATTTTAAGCTGTTTTGTGAAAACTCAGTCGCTAAGGTGGCAAGCTCGGCATTAAAGCCACGCATCTTAGCCTTATCTTCGGCGGACAATTTCGCGCCCGCGCGGACAAACTGCTCATAGTAATATTCAACTAAGCGCTGATCTTCTGCATTTAAGCTGCTTTTTTGCTGATAAACGGCTTCAACACGGGCAAATAATGTCGGTTCAAGATAAATATTATCTCGGTGAGCCGCTAATTTAGGCGCCATATCCGCTTCAGTTTTCTGAAAATCAGCATCAGAAATCAGGCCCGCGAGATTAAAGAAAGTACGCGATACGCGCGTTAATAATTCACCCGAGGTTTCCATCGCAAGAATGGTATTGTCAAAACTGGCCGCTTGTTTGTTATTCACAATGGCCGCGATTTCAGTATCGTGGGCTTTAATGCCTTGCTCAAAAGCGGGTGCATAATCGGCGGACTGAATAAGATTAAATTGTGGCGCTTGATCCTGCAGTGGACTCTTGCTCAGCAACACATTGGTTGCCTCTGCTTTAGCAGCGGGTTGAGTCGCTACGGTATTTTTAGCTTCGTTGGTACTTGTGGCTGGCTTGTCTGAACAAGCGCCCAGTAACAAGGCCGCAGCCACGGCGGTGGTAATAACGGACTTACGCATATTAACTCCCTTGGATGTTGCTGCCCTTTCGATTGTATTTTTAAGGTGAAAGGTGCGCTAACGGATTTTGGTTTTCTATTGATACTGTCACTCTTAACGCACGCTTATTGCTGTGTACGTCAATTTAGAGGAGCTACCTTAACAAGTTACGCGCATGTCAGCCAAGGTTTAGCCGCCCACAGCGCCGCGAATTTGTATCACTTTATGTGAATTTCGAGTCTAAAAAGTCCTATGCCAAGGCTACATTAAACCTAACTCGCCTTAATCAAGCCAAAACACATGCGAGCATAAGTGCTCAACATTGGCTAAAATTTGATGTAAAAGAATTATTTAAAACATTCTTACTGAAGCTTTAAGTCAAATACCCCCGACAGAGACAAGAAACTGCGCAAATAAAACGCCATTCCAATAACAAATATTAATTCTTCTTAATGAACTTTTTACTGTGATTATTTAAACATCAATGTAACAAATAAACAGGTTGAATGGTTTATTATTTAAGCAGACGCACCTTAGGTCACAATTTTAAACCACTATTCTCGGATTAATGTCACATTCAGATCATCAAATGTCTTTATAATCCCCCCTCGTTAACTTAGCGACAAATTAACTTAACCGCTCAATGACGCTGAATTAACAGGATGATGGGCATGCTCTTCCGGAGCATGCGTTGGGGTCAAATAAATATAAATAGAGATAACTATGTTAAATAAGAAAATACTCGCAGTGATGATCACTGCAGCCCTTGGTGTGAGTGCCTGTGGCTCAGATGACGATACTCATAGTCAACCTAATGTTCAAGCCGATTTACGGGTTCTAGAAACCACAGATCTGCACACAAATATCATGGATTTCAACTACTACAGTGGTAAAGATGATCCCACTATCGGTCTTGCCCGCACTGCAAGCTTGATCCACGCGGCACGCAGCGAAGCCAAAAACAGTGTCCTCGTCGATAACGGCGATCTGCTGCAAGGCAGTCCAATGGGCGACTATATGGCCAAAGTTGGCCTACAAATGGGCGATGTTCACCCCGCTTATAAAGCCATGAACCTATTAGATTATGAAGTCGGTAATATAGGTAATCATGAATTTAACTATGGCTTAGATTTCTTAAATAAATCCATTAGTGGTGCAGAATTCCCTTATATCAACTCAAACGTTTATTGTGCCGACGATAATGGTTGCTGGAATGGGGTTAAAAAAGGTGCGCATTTGTTCACCCCATATATCATCAAGCAAAAAACCATTATCGACAGCGAAGGCAATAATCAAACCATTAACATTGGTTATATTGGTTTTGTGCCCCCACAAATTCTATTGTGGGATAAACAAAATCTCACCGGTAAAGTGACTGTCGAAGATATCGTTACCACCGCGAAAAAATATGTCCCAGAAATGAAAGCCAAAGGGGCCGATATCATTATCGCCATTCCTCACTCAGGCATTGGTTCCACTGAAAATCCTGGCGATCCTATGGCTGAAAACGCCACTTATGCTCTGACCTATGTTGACGGTATCGATGCGATTCTATTCGGTCACAGCCACTCTATCTTCCCAGATGCAAAATATGCAGATTTACCTAACACAGACGTGACTAAGGGCCTGTTAAATGGTGTGCCAGCCGTGATGCCAGGTCGTTGGGGCGATAACTTAGGGGTAGTTGATTTTAAACTGGAGCGTAAAGACGGCAAATGGTCGGTACTCAGTGCAAGCACTAAGGCGCGCCCTATCTATGACGGCGCGAATAAAACCCCATTGGTTGAAGCCGATGCCGCCATTCACGATGCTGTCGCAGCCGAGCACCAAGGCACCCTCGCCTTTGTGGATGAGCCTATCGGCGTTGCCGCAGCGGATATGTATAGCTTCCTGACCTTAGTGCAGGACGATCCTACGGTACAAATCGTTTCCGATGCACAAATCGCCAACGTGAAAGCGAAATTACCAGCTGCATTACAAGGGCTGCCAGTGCTGTCAGCCTCTGCGCCTTTTAAAGCGGGCGGACGCCACGGTACAACCAGCGATGCCGATCAATTTGTGCAAGTCGATAAAGGTCCACTGACCTTTAAAAACGCCGCCGATCTGTACCTGTATCCCAATACTATGGTGGCAGTCAAAGCAACGGGCGCCGAATTGAAAGATTGGCTCGAGTGTTCAGCGAACCAGTTCAATCAAATCGACCCAACAAAAACCACCCCACAAGGGTTAATCAACTGGGATGGTCATCCAACCTATAACTTCGACGTACTCGATGGCTTAACCTACAAGATTGATGTCACTCAACCGAGTAAGTTTGACCGCGATTGCGCCGTCGTTAATGCCAATGCGAACCGTATCGTTGATTTAAGCTATAAAGACGAAAACGGTAAAGTCATCACTGGTGAAGAATTTGCCGCGAAAGAGTTTATCGTCGCCTCAAATAACTACCGTGCCTTTGGAGGTAAGTTTGCCGGTACGGGTAGCGACCATGTGGTGCTCGAACTGCCAGATACTAACCGTGAAGCATTAGCGGCCTATATCACGGCGCAATCACAGTACAACGAAACCACAGGCAAGTACGAAGCTATGGTCAATCCAAGTGCCGATTACAACTGGGATTTCAAAACCATCACCACCAATGTTGCACTAGACGTTCGTTTCGAAACCCAAGACAGTGATAAAGCCGCTGCCTTTATTGAAGCCAATAAACAACGTGAAATGAAGAAGCTCAGTAAGGATGAACTGGGTTTCGCCGTTTATAGCATCAACCTGACCAAATAAACGTTCAATCCAGAGATATCACACTCAAAAAGGCTCCCCGTGAGCCTTTTTTATTTCCTGCAGCTAAGATTAACGCTAATCTGCGTTTCCTATAAATGACTTTTCGCCATTTATCCATCCTGCTGGCTTTGTGCCACCCAATATCTGTCTTATTATTTAACTTAGCGATGTGATCGTAACAACAGAGAAAGCTTATGAAATATCAATCAATTTTATGTGCCACAGCATTAATGCTGGGTACTGTGCAGCCAGTAGCGGCCGATGTCCATCTCAAACTGCCTAAAAACGCTGAAGTATTAACGGTCAATGGCAAACCAGCAGTAAAGAGTAACTCTCACATTTTAGCCGATGGTATTAATCAAATTGCCTTTCGCTATAGCGCGCAATATCGGCAACAAACAGACTCTGTGCGCTATCTATCCGACGTACTCATAGTGCGTTTTGATGCGTCAGCACAAACACTCGCCCTGACTCTTCCCGTCATCAACTCCGCCAGTGATGCAAAGAAATTTGATGAATCACCAAAACTGACACTATCAAATACTCAAGGTGAAGCCGTGAGTTTTGTTAGTGATAAATTGATTAAGCATGGTATTCAACTGGGGCGGGATTTTGAGAACGAGATACTGCAGTACAACCTTAGCAATCACCCTGCGTCATTAAATATCACTTTACATACTGCAACGGCACAATCAAACGATGCCACGGCGTCATCGTTAACACCCGTGCGATCGTCAACAACAGCAATAACGGCAAGCCAGCCACAAATGCACCAAACACCCGCTAGCGTATCCACTAATCTGGCCGCTCCAACCGTGATTGTACCCACTATAACTGCGGTCAATGACAAGACTCAACAAACGACGCCAGCCTCTACACCTAGCCAAGCTGAAATTAGCCAAATGCTTGATTATTGGTACAAACTCGCCAACGACAAGACCAAAGCCAACTTCAAAGCTAAAATCAATAAAGAGTAAAAATGATAACTGGATAATTGCATTTTTTCAAAGGCTTGGAACGAGTTTATCTCAATCCCTCGAGGGCTAAAAAACCCTCGACTCAAAAGATAGATAAAACTGACTTAACCTTTATGTAGATAAGGGTAGGTAGAACAATAATGGATATCAGGAAATTGCAGTTCAAACATAAAAATCACAGACGCAAAAAAGCCAGCTTATTCAGCTGGCTTCATTACATCTCAATGAGATAATTAGGCGCTTGGCGATGACCTACTCTCACATGGGGAGACCCCACACTACCATCGGCGCGATTGCGTTTCACTTCTGAGTTCGGGATGGGATCAGGTGGGACCACAATGCTATTGTCACCAAGCAAAAAATTGTCCGGAACAATTTTTAACGCGCTTTAGCGCGGCCCGCTAGGGTCAACTATATGGATGTAGTTGATAAATTCTTATTCCAGTTAATTCGGAAAGCTGTTTGTTTGAGTTCACACTTCATTAAGTGCTTATATTCTATCTAAGTTCGCTTAGTACGACCTCCATGGACGGAGGAAGTGCTAGAAAATGTCTGGAACATTTTCAGTAAAACCCATCTGGGTTGTATGGTTAAGCCTCTCGAGTCATTAGTACATGTTAGCTCAACGCCTCACAACGCTTACACACCATGCCTATCAACGTCCTAGTCTCGAACGGCTCTTTAGAGGTCTTATA
>NZ_JAKUKD010000007.1:0-68301 GCF_024197625.1 Shewanella sp. KJ2020
CAACACGCTCTACAACGCCTAATTTAAAGGCTAAGGTGTAATCTCGTTGTGTGCGCTTACGGCTTGAGTTAATTGATGTTGTCATAAAGAAGTCCTCTTTATGTCAACGTATTTCAGGACGGGACATCAGATGTAAAAAAGCCCCGACTAATGTCGAGGCTTATTTACTATTCATAAAGAATAATGGTACCCGAGGCCAGACTTGAACTGGCACGCTGTTACCAGCGAGGGATTTTAAATCCCTTGTGTCTACCGATTCCACCACTCGGGCAAACTCTGTATATCGCAAGCTTTGCTGTTGATATTTAACTCTTTGCTTCGATTTTATACTTAAGTTTTAAAATACTTAAGCTTCGAAGTTTAACGCTTCAGCTCGCTTTGAGCTGTCACCATCATAATAATGGTACCCGAGGCCAGACTTGAACTGGCACGCTGTTACCAGCGAGGGATTTTAAATCCCTTGTGTCTACCGATTCCACCACTCGGGCAAACTCTTTATATTAACAACGGGAATCGTGTCATTAATACCTTAATATGGAGGCGCGACCCGGAGTCGAACCGAGATCGACGGATTTGCAATCCGCAGCATAGCCATTCTGCCATCGCGCCATTTTTCCAACCTATTAAGATTGGAGCGACATATCGGGTTCGAACCGATGACCTATACCTTGGCAAGGTATCGCTCTACCAACTGAGCTAATGTCGCCTTCAACTGATATAATGTTATATCACGCAGAGTTAAGATTTTGTTTTCACTTCGTCTCTCGTCTACGGGGTGGCATTCTACCGATTTGCGATGCTGTGTCAACCGCTGTTTTATCGATAACTTACTGCTTGCGCACTAAATAATCTCTTTGATTTTTTATTGTGCTATTCCGCCGTCAGATCTTTCCAAGCAGCTAAAATGTAACTCATCATTGACCAGAAGGTTAATACCGCAGCGATATATAAGAGCACAAATGCGGCTTGGATCATCAGCGGATTGTATTGCCAAATCAGGCCAATAATCGCCACCATCTGCGCCGCAGTCTTATATTTACCGATCCAAGATACGGCAACCGTACCGCGCTTACCTAATTCGGCCATCCACTCACGCAGGGCTGAAATGACAATTTCGCGACCAATCATAAAGAGGGCGGGAAGAGTAAGCCAAACATTGGCATATTGGTCCACTAATAAAACAAGCGCGGTGATCACCATCAATTTATCGGCAACGGGATCGAGGAATGCGCCAAAACGGGTCAGTTGCTTCAGTTTACGGGCCGCATAACCGTCTAATGCATCCGTTAACGCCGCCAGCCAAAACACAAATGCGGCAACAAAAGGTGTCCAACTATAGGGTAAATAAAACAGCACCACGAAAATGGGCAGTAAAAAAAGCCTGAAAAGAGTTAATGCTATGGGTAAGTTAAACGGCATGATCAAACCAGTTAGTCAAAAGCAGCGCCAATCTTGCCTTAATTTTATCACCCTCGCAATGCATCATGAATGGTTTGTGCCATTTCTATGCTGATCCCTGGTACTTTGACTAATTCCGCCACACTTGCCCCTTTCACTTCCTGCAAACCACCTAAATGCTGTAACAAAGCTTTACGGCGTTTAGGACCAATACCAGGAATCGATTCCAGTGTTGATGTATTGCGGGTTTTCTGGCGGCGGTTTCTATGCCCTGTGATGGCAAATCGATGTGATTCATCGCGAATATGCTGGATAAGGTGCAACGCTGGCGAATCGCCCTCGAGGGAGAAGCTGGTTTCTGTATCCCCTAAAATTAAGGTTTCGAGCCCAGGTTTACGCCCTTCGCCCTTTGCAACCCCAACCAACTGTGGCGCTTTATCTAAATGGATAAACTTTTCGTCAACGACCTTCTGGGCAATACGCAACTGCCCGAGTCCACCATCGATAAACAAAATGTCAGGGATTTTACCGCCCGCCTCAATCTTATCGAAACGACGACTAATGGCTTGTTTCATCGCGGCATAATCATCACCCGGAGTGATACCCTCGATATTAAAGCGCCGATACTCACCTTTATGTGGCCCTTCTCGATTGAACACTACGCAGGAGGCAACAGTACTTTCCCCCATGGTATGGCTGATATCAAAACATTCCATCCGTTGGATAGGCGCGTTCAATTCTAAAATTTCTTCTAATAATACAAAGCGCTGCTCGACCGTATTCTTATGAGATAAACGCGTGGTAACGGCATTGCTCGCATTGGTCACAGCCAGACGTAGGAAGCTGGCCCTATCGGCGCGCACATTGGTCTTGATTGCAAATTTTTTATCCAGTGCCGTAGAGACTGCCGCTTCCAGCTCGTGCAACTCTTCAAAGTTGTGGCTGATGACGACTTCCTTTGGAATTGTACGCTGTATATCTGCATTTAAGTAAAACTGCAGAATAAAGGATCGCAGCACTTCATCCATATCCGTTTCGGCTGGCACAGAAGGATAATAACTGCGACTACCAAAGATTTTACCCTCGCGGATAAATAACAAATGGAAACAGGCGATACCCGACGCATAGTGCACGCCAATCACGTCCATATCGCCTTTATTGTTCGATACTTCCTGCTGCTCGGCGACCTTACGCAGCGCCATAATTTGATCGCGAAAGCGTGCCGCCTGCTCATATTCCTGCTGCTCGGCCGCTTGTTCCATCTTAACCACTAAGGCGCTGATCACTTGCTGATCTTTGCCCTTTAAAAACAGGCTGGCGAGTTTTACTTGCTCATCGTAGTCGGCATTGCTGACTTTACCCACACAGGGCGCGCTGCAGCGAGAAAGCTGATACTGCAAACAGGGTCGTGAGCGGGATTTGTAATAAAGGTCGTCGCATTGGCGAATGGGGAAGAGTTTCTGCATTAAATGCAGGCTTTCACGTACCGCGCCGCCATTGGGGTAAGGGCCAAAATAATGGCCTTTTTCCCGCTGCGGGCCGCGGTGATAGGCAAGCCTTGGGTGTTCGTGTTGACTCAATAAAATGTAGGGATAAGATTTATCATCACGCAACAACACATTGTATTTAGGCATGTATTGCTTGATGTAATCATTTTCAAGCAGCAGCGCATCGGTTTCACTGTGGGTCAGTGTCACATCAATATGGTGAATATGTGAGACTAAGGCTTGGGTCTTAATATTGCCTAAATTTTTACGAAAATACGATGAAAGCCGTTTTTTAAGGTCCTTGGCTTTCCCCACATAAATGACGTCACCTTTGACGTCATACATGCGATAAACCCCGGCGGAAGATGAAACCGTGCGTAGAAAACTTTGGGCGTTAAACACACTCGACATTATTCACACCCACGTCTTTCAATAGGCAGACAAGATATCAACATCAAAAACGAACATACCCTAGGATTAGAAATGACCCGCATCCAACATTTTGTAGCGAATAGCTAAACGTGTCAGCTCAACATCACCACTGATCCCAAGCTTAGCAAATAAACGGTAACGATAGCTGTTAACCGTTTTAGGGCTTAGGTTGAGCTGCTCAGAAATATCATTCACTTTCTCACCATTAGTGATCATCAGCATGATCTGCAGCTCACGCTCAGATAAGGCCTTAAATGGGTTGTCATCGGCGGGATTAAACTGGCTCAGCGCCATTTGCTGGGCAATTTCAGGGGATAAATAACGTTGCCCGCGGGAAACCTGACGTATGGCTTGCAATACCTCAGGCGGTGTTGCTCCCTTGGTTAAATAACCCGAAGCTCCCGCCTGCATCACCTTGCTTGGGAAAGGATCTTCGGTGTGCACAGTTAACACTATAATTCTTGCATGGGGTTGATAACGTAAAATTTTACGCGTGGCTTCGAGCCCCCCCATTCCGGGCATATTCATGTCCATCAAGATCACATCGGCTTCGTTTTGACGAGCCCACTGCACCGCAGTCTCGCCATCCGGGGCCTCCCCCACTACTTTGAGCCCACGCTCATCTTCCAAGATACGGCGGATCCCAGTTCGCACAAGCTCATGATCGTCAACTAAATATATCGATATCAACTTAACCCACCTTTTATCTTTCCCGTCCGAGCCGCACACTATAAAAGCAATACAGCAAACGGATTACGAGTTTATAGGGCTAATTTAGCCCAACAACCCCGTTTCGCAAAGCATAAAATGAATATTGTTAACTAGATGATATTTAAAGGAACGATTACAGAATGCCTCCCCAATAAAAAGCGTTTAAAAAGGCAGCAATATACAGCATCCAATCCCACAATCGCGCCAATAACAAGGGTTTGGCATAACTCGTATGGTGCAGGCGCTGCGCTTCGAATGAGCACCCCAAGGGTTCAAACGGCTTGAATGCAAAAAGCCGCTAATTACTTAGCGGCTTTTTGACTTAATATGGCGGAGGAGCAGTGTTTCGAATGAGGAACCCGGGGTTCAAATTCCTTAAACAAAAAAGGCTATCATTGCTGATAGCCTTTTCCGTGAAATATGGCGGAGGAGCAGGGATTTGAACCCTGGGTGGGCTATAAACCCACGCCGGTTTTCAAGACCGGTGCATTAAACCACTCTGCCACCCCTCCGAACGCCGCAAATAATATAAGTATCGTTATGTATTGTAAACCTCAATTTTCGAATATCGAATCGAATGCTCATCTTATGTTCAGCACGGTGTTTTTTCGGGCGGAATTCAAACTAATTTTTCTCAATTAGAGGGCAAACGCGCGTAAAAACACCTATACAGTGAGAGACTTGTGGTTCGGGTATGGTAAAATCACGCTAACTTCTTACGGTAAATGCTTATATGAATTCACTCTTGATATCGACATCGTCACTCGCACCTGAATTTAGCCTCCCCACCCTATCTCAATCGGCTGTCAATTTAAGCGCCTTACTCTTAGGCCAAGAACGTGCCCTTGATGCCTTTAAGCTAAACAATGCCATCAAAGATCAACAACTTTATCTTGCCGATTTCCCAGGGATTGACCGTCATTTAATAATACAAGCCTTGATGGAAACCTTAGCGCCACAAGCGCCCGCTTATCTTGTGGCGACTAGGCCAATAGATAAGAGCATTAAGTTTCAATGGCAGAATGAACAACCACTAGGGGAGCAGGGCTGTATTGCAGAAAAAAGCACTCAGTATCGATACCTGAGTGGCAATATCCGTCGCGTGGATCTGCTTGGACGAATGGTACAATCGGGGAACTCTAGTCAATATCAAGCAGGAGCCTTGGCCCAATGCCATACCCTCTTTATCTGTGCCGAGTCCCTATGGAAGCGTGAGAGTTTATGGGATTTAGTCATGCAAATCCTCACGCAAAAAGAATATCAAATCAGCAGCACTTTAAGCCCTATTCCATTGAACTGTAAAATCGTACTCGTTGGCGCGGGGATGATATACAGCCAAGTACGTTCAGAGGATTGGCAATTTCAACGCCATTTCACTCTATTAGCGGAACTAGCAAGTGAAATGGATCTCACTCGTTATAAAGAATCCCAGTACGCCGCTTGGTTACAGGCTATCGCCCACAGTGTTGAGGTGAGTTTAGAGCAATCTAGTCTCGCGCCCCTGTTCCGTTACAGTGCGCGCCTGACGGAACATCAACATCGCTTAAGTTTGTCTATGCTCGAGTTTGCTCAATTGATGGCACAGGCTAAAGCCTACAGTGGTAAGCCTAGTATTAATGCCAGCAGCATTGAACATGCTCTTATCCAAGCGAATTACCGCCACAATAGCTCCGAAGAATTCTCGGGCCAAAGTTTCGATGATAATTTCATAAATCTGCCAACAACCGGTGCTATGGTAGGACAAATCAATGGATTAACGGTTATCGATGCCATTGATTACAGCTACGGTGAACCCGCCCGAATTACTGCATCTGTTCATTACGGTGATGGGGAAGTGGCAGATATTGAAAGAAAATCTGAACTTGGCGGCAATATTCACGCCAAAGGGATGATGATCCTATCGGCCTGTTTGTATCGTATCTTTGGCCGTGACGCGCCACTGCACCTCAATGCCAATATCGTTTTTGAACAGTCCTATCAGGAAATTGACGGTGACAGTGCATCACTCGCCGAATATTGTTGCCTTATGTCAGCCATTGCCGAACAGCCGATTATTCAGTCACTAGCGATAACAGGCGCACTCGATCAGTTTGGTAATGTGCAGGCTATCGGCGGTATTAATGAGAAGATTGAAGGATTCTTTAATTTATGTGAGCGCCGAGGTTTAACGGGTGAACAGGGCGTGATTATGCCCAAATCGAATGTGTTACAGCTTAACTTAGCCCCTAAAGTGATTACAGCTGTAGGCAAAGGGTTATTCCATATCTATGCTGTCGAACATATGGATCAAGCGGTTGAGCTATTAATGCAGATGCCCGCAGGCGTTGCCGATGAAGACAATGATTTCCCTCACGATTCTTTATATGGTTTAGTGCAGGAAAGACTCGATAAACTTGCAGGTAATGGTGAAGAGGAAATTGGCCTAATGGCGCGATTGCTCGCAAAATTAGGATTATTTCGTCGCTAATTAGCTGATCGGAGTTGTTTAGCTTACACGTGTTCGCTAATCTTGGCGACTCTTATTGCTGGAGTAGTAAAACAATGAATAAAGCAAACAGTTTCAATAAAGAAGAACTCATCGCCTGTGGCCATGGGACATTATTTGGTCCAAACTCCCCTCGCCTCCCCGTCGATAACATGCTGATGATCGATAGGATCGTCACCATTAACGATAATGGTGGTGAGTTTGGTAAAGGCGAAATTGTTGCTGAACTCGATATTAATCCAGAATTATGGTTCTTTGACTGCCATTTTATTAGCGATCCTGTGATGCCCGGCTGCTTAGGCTTAGATGCCATGTGGCAACTGGTCGGTTTTTATTTAGGTTGGGAAGGCGCAGAAGGTAAAGGTCGTGCCCTTGGCGTGGGTGAGGTCAAGTTTACCGGCCAAGTATTACCAGGGGCGAAAAAAGTCACTTACAAGCTCAATATCAAGCGTACTATCCACCGTAAACTGGTGATGGGTATTGCCGATGCCACCCTCGAAGTCGATGGTCGTCAAATCTACAGTGCAACCGATCTTAAAGTCGGCGTATTTAGCGATACTTCCACGTTCTAATTACCTCGAACTCTTAACACAAAATTGCCCTCATCTGAGGGCAATTGTGCTGCATTACTCTGTGTATTCCGGGTTATTTAACTTGTTGAGCAAAGGCTCATCATTTGTTAAATAACCCATTAACTCGGCCATCCACACCTTCACGCCAACCGCCCAACCACTGCGATCGCGAATCAAGATTTGCATAAGGACAGAGCTCCTTCGAGCGCCCACCTACACCAGCTTGGAATCCTTTGGAAAAAGCTCTATCTAAACGATCTCGTTTTTGTCTTTTCATGCAAGCGTCCTCTGTTCTACATAAAATAGAAGCAAAAGCTTCACCCATAGGAATAGTGCTTTTTTACCCTAAGATCAATCAAAAAAATCGCTCATTATATCGACTATTTATTAAACTATTGAGATCTTAGTTAAAAAAAATCGAGGCATTTTTGCCTCGATTTTTGAGTCTGAATTCAATCTTAAAAACTAGCCTTTGCGACGACGGAACCAAATCAGTGGTAAGGCAAGTAACCAAGCCAAAGACGCGGCGCCCTTACGCTCATAGTTACCCGTCTCTGTACTATCGTTTACGGTACAAGCCTCTCCATTGGTAGTTGGCTTCAGCACAACCATACGTGGAATATAAGCTGTCACAGGGTCGCCATTACCGCTCAATTCAAATAGGGGTAAGCCATTTTCACCAACAACCACATTTCCCTTATCATCAAACTGGTATGACGGCTTACGAATAAAAGCGGTTCCGACAATAGTGCCATCTTCATTAATACTCGATGCCTCTACGACCAAGATATCGCTCTTATAGGTCAAAACCTTACCTGAACCGTCTTGCACTTCAACTGGATGACGAGTCCAATTACCATCACTACCTTTCTCATAACCTTTCGATTCGCAGGTGAGTAAAGTATTTAAATTGCTAAATTCGCCCGTAGATTTCTCATAGAGAAAGCCTGCCTTAGGGCGAGGCTTTTCTTTATCATAGGTCGTTTCAATATAACCAACGACTTGGCCTTTATTATTGATATCCCTAGGCTTACTCGAAAGGTCCGTTAGTTTTGTTGCAAAATCATTCGGAGTGACATAGCCAACATCAGGGGTATTTATATCAAAATAAAAGAATTTATCGCGTAAATATCCTTGGATATAACTGCGATAGCTACCTACCACAATACCATTGTCGTTAATATCATAGGCAATCGAATTCGAGATAGAATCACCCATTTTAATCCAGTGGTATTGATAGTTACCGTCGGCATCTTTAGACCAATAGGCGGCGTCCTGGCGCAGTTTATCGGTATTGTTGTTGCGGTAAACATGCGAGCGCCCAACGACAACACCATTATCATTCACTCCTAGGGCTTGGGCGGTGAAAGTTAACGTACTACCGCTTGCAGGCGTGAGCCCTAAAGGTAACGTCGTGCCAGTGGCGACACCGTTATCGATTTGCCATACATAGGCGCGGGTCTGATATTGGATATTACGTGTGCCGCTTTTATTTGGATATTGCTCACGCTGCACACACACATCTAACGGCAAGGTATTATCCGAACTGAGGCAATAAGTAACACGATCGCCACCATATTTGCTGATATCGGTGCTCGCATAACCCACAACAAGATTATTGTTGTTAACGGCCGAAGCAGCAGACCAACCGCCTAATTCAACAGTTTTATCGTCTTTCACATATTGAGTATAAGGTGGTGGTAATGGAATTTCAGAGTCACCCGTTTTCACCACACCACGGAATTCAAAGTCACGGTAATACCAATAATCATCTGTAACCTCTGTGGTTGCAGTATTTTCAGTTTTCTTTTCCGGAGAAGTCATACTTCCGACTTTGACCCCCGCATCATTGATACCATAGTAAAAACTATCGACTGAGTTTATCACTGTGGTATCACTGGGGGGGGTTGTTCCACTGATACTGTCAAAAGTCGGTAACCATGCACCCTCAGCGCCATTTTGGGCGGCAATAAAAGCAAAGTTATTGGCAATAATTGGCTCTGTAATAGAATAAGTGATGCTTTCTTCAGGTGCGATACCATCTTCAACATCAATCACGCCATCTTCGACATCAGAGGTGCTAAGCTTTTTCTTACCCTTTGATATGCCGACTAACTCATCATTTGCATTGACGCCTAAAGCATAACCGTTACGCGTTCCTTCGAGCGTGCCTTTCAGGTCATAATTGTCAATATTAACAATTTCATAGACTGGTGCGGCATGGGCACTATTCAATACGCCAAGGACACCTAAGGCAACCAAGGACAGGGCGTTATCCAACTTTAACTTCATTAATTCTATTCCCATTTTTATTATTGGTTTACTTCAGTGACTCAAGCTCTTCCCATCGCTCGAAGCAAACTTCCAATTGCTTTTCTTTATCCGCCAACTGGCTTAATACCAGATTGACTTTATCTTGCGCCTGACTGTAAAAATCGGGATTGCCGATAGTGGTTTGCAGTGCAAGTATATCTTCCTCTAACTGTTCCATCACATTGGGCAACGATTCTAATTCACGTTGTAACTTGTAAGACAGTTTTTTCACTGCTTTAACAGGTTCGGCCGTCTTGACTTCCACCGCTTTAGCGGGTGTCGCTGGAGCTTCGACCGTCTTTAATGAACTAGGTTCCTCTGAATAAAACTTTGCTCCCTGATCGACCGCATCCTGGTAGCCACCCACATATTCACTCCAGTGGCCGTTACCGGCATACCACCAGCTACTTGTGACAGTGTTATCGATAAACGCCCTATCATGGCTGACCAATAACAATGTGCCCTGATATTCGGTTAGCAGCGACTCTAGCAATTCTAGGGTCTCGATATCAAGATCGTTTGTCGGTTCGTCGAGAATGATAAGGTTTGCAGGGCGGATCAATAATTTAGCCAGCAATAAACGGTTTTTCTCACCACCGGAAAGGGCTTTTACCGGCGTTCTCGCTCGCATAGGCGAGAATAAAAAATCCTGTAAATAGCTTAAGATATGGCGATCTTGGCCATTGATCGTAATGGTTTTTTTACCTTCGCCGACGTTATCTTCAACGGTTTGCTCAGGATCTAAAGCTTCACGGTATTGGTCAAAGTAGGCAATTTCTAACTTAGTGCCGACTTTAACTTCGCCAGACTGGGGTTGTAGCTTTTCAATCAACAACTTAATCAGTGTTGATTTACCACAACCGTTTGGACCAATTAGGGCGATACGGTCACCACGGATCACCGTAGTATTAAAGTTCTTAACCAGATTTTTATCGGGTAAATTATAATTTAAGTCTTTAACATCAAATACTAACTTACCAGAACGCTCGGTATCAGCCACCGCCATTTTGGCGTTACCCTGACGATTTAAACGCTCGCTGCGTTCTTGACGCAATGCCTTGAGTGCACGCACTCGACCCTCATTTCGAGTACGTCTGGCCTTCACCCCTTGACGGATCCACACTTCCTCATCGGCTAGGCGTTTGTCAAATAATGCATTTTTATCCGCTTCGACCCGTAGCCATTCCTGCTTACCATCAAGGTAAGCTTGATAATTACCCGGCCACGAGGTAACAACACCGCGGTCTAAGTCCACGATTCGAGTCGCCATACGGGCAATAAAACCCCTGTCATGGCTAATAAAAACGATGGCACCTTGATAATCGAGTAGAAATTTTTCTAACCACTCAATGGTATCAATGTCTAAGTGGTTAGTGGGTTCATCGAGCAGCAATAGATCAGGCTCACTCACCAGTGCGCGGGCCAATGCCACCTTACGTTGCCAACCACCGGATAGTTCACTTAAGGATTTATCTGGATCTAAGCCTAACAGTTCGCAATTTTGTTGGATGCGCGAATCTAATTGCCAGCCATTGTAATGGTCTAAGGTTTCCTGCAGGCTCTGCATTTCATTGAGCATGCGATCCATCATTTCAGGGGAGGCATGGGCGACATCGTGTGACAACTGGTGATAACGCTCAAGCGCCTCGCCCACTTCCTTAAGGCCGGCGGCAATATAGGCATAAACAGTCCCTTGCTCGGCTTTAGGCGGATCTTGCTGTAAACGGCTAACAGTCACATTACCATCAATGTTAAATTCACCTTCATCCAGCAGCACCTCACGGTCTAAAATCTTCAATAAGCTCGACTTGCCAGCACCATTGCGCCCAACAATACACACTCGCTCACCGCGTTCAATTGTAAAATCCGCATTCTGCAGTAGCGGCGTGTAACCATAGGCTAAAGAGCCATTATTGATACGAACCAGACTCAAACTAAGCTCCTAAAAAATCTTGTAATTGTGTTGCGTTAAATGGCCAAAATAGGCAGCGTCCATCCCATGCTTTCACTACTGGGATCGACACACCATAACGCTCCGCTAATGTTTCATCATCGCAAATATCGATAGCTTGAAATGCAATCCCCGCCTTGGCGAGCAGTTCGGCGGCTAATTCACACAGATGGCATCCTTCTGTGTGGTATAGCACATAAACCTGCTGCGGTTCAGACATAGGGTCTAGTGACAATTCAGGCATGGGTAATTAACCAAGTATTGTGGATATGGGGATTACGCTTGTAGTCCATCGGCAAGGTGATGTCATCGATGTTTTTCACTGTGATATTCATCTTAGTGAGTGTTTCTATGTCCATCTTAAACTTACGTTTATTGTTGGAGAACACTAACTCCCCCGTTGGGCTTAAGAGTTTCACCAAGGCGCCGAGTAAATTGACATGATCCCGTTGCACATCGAAGGAATCTTCCATTCTTTTTGAGTTAGAAAAGGTCGGAGGATCGATAAAAATCAAATCATACTGCACTTTTTTATCGAGAGTACAATCGCGGATCCACTGTAAGCAATCCGCTTGCACAAATTCATATTGCTTACCTTGTAATCCATTAAGTGCAAAGTTTTCCTTTGCCCATGCAATATAAGTATTTGACATATCGACCGTGGTGACAGACTTTGCCCCACCGAGCGCCGCATGCACCGACGCAGAACCCGTATAGGAAAATAGGTTCAACACCCTGCGACCCTTTGCTTTTTGACCAACGAGACGACGAGTCAATCTATGGTCAAGGAATAAACCCGTATCTAAATAACCCGTTAAGTTCAACTTAAACTTAGCGCCATACTCAGTGGTGATAAGTTCTAATTTACGCTCATCGAGCTTTTGATATTGATTAGTGCCCTTCTGACGCTCACGGGTTTTCATGATGATTTTGTTAGGATTAATCCCAATCGCTGCGGGTAACGCCAACAGCACATCACTTAAACGACGCTTGGTCACAGCCTCAGGAATGGTCGCTGGCGCCATATATTCCTGCACAATCACATAGTCTAAATATTTATCGACTGCGACGTTATATTCAGGAATATCGGCATCATAAATACGATAACTATCAATGCCTTCTTTGTTCGCCCACTTCTCTAACTGCTTCGCATTTTTCTTGATGCGGTTCGCAAAGGCGGGCGCGATATCGGCAATATCGACCCCTTCAGGCAACACCGGCGCATCACGACGTGTACTGGTTGCATGCAAGGTATAAATGTTAAAGGCACACTCGAGGGCACCGTTAAACATCTTCATTTGTTTATCGGCTTTCAACTTAAGCGACGAGACTAGCTCGATATCACTACAGAGCATGGCAACTTTCCAACCGCCGAATTCTTTTTTAAATTTATCGCCAAGTTGGTAATAAAGTTGCAAAAGTTCAGAGACATTACCTAAACGCTCGCCATAGGGCGGGTTGGTGATGAGATAGCCTTCTGCCGCAGGCGGCTCAATATTAAGGGCATTAGCGACCTTAAACTCAATCAGCTCCAGCACGCCGGCATTTTCGGCATTGCGTTTAGCCAGTGCAACGAGGCGCGAATCAATATCCGAACCATAAAATTTAATCTCGCAGCGCTTAACCCCTAAGGAAGCGCGGGCCTTGGCTTCGGCAACAATCTCTTGCCACAGGGTTTTATCGTGGCGACGCCAATGTTCAAATCCAAAACGACTGCGCTGCAACCCAGGAGCAATATCCGCCGCCATCAATGCCGCTTCAATCAACACTGTACCACTACCGCAAAAGGGATCGAGTAAGGTAGTAGGCGCAGCCTGCCAGCCACTTCGCACTAACATATTCGCGGCAAGGTTTTCTTTTAAAGGCGCTTCACCTGTGGTGGAACGGTAGCCCCGTTGGTGCAGCGATGGGCCGGAAAAATTCATCGCAATGGTAATCACACCATTACGGAAATGCGCATCGACTTTAAAATCCGCATCGGTGCGAGAGACATTAGGGCGCTCATCGCCATCGTCACGGAACCTATCGACTATCGCATCTTTAATTTTCAGTGCGCCAAACTGAGTATTGTTGATAAAGCCGCCCGTACCATGAAAATCGATACTAAAAGTGCTTTTATTAGAAAAATGTGCAGGCCAATCAATACAATAAGCGGCATTATACAGTTGCTCTGCCGACTCACAGCTGCCTTTATAGATAACCAATACAATCCGGCTGGCTAAACGAGTCCATAAAGTAATGCGGTACGCTAAGGCTAAAGGCGCGGTGAAATACACACCGGCAACACTTTCTTTAATCTCAGTCGCACCAAATTCAGTCAGTTCTTGGGCTAAGCTATATTCAAAGCCCTTAGGGGCAGCGGCAAAAAAATTAAGCATGGGATAATCAGTACGCAGTCAAAATCAAAGCGACATTATACCTGCTCGAATAGATAAAAGATAAACAGTTATTAGCCAAAGCCAGAATTTGTCAGTCGATTTCGTGCCTGCTCACTGAACAAAACACTAGGCTGGCCCTAAGATCGCCTAAAACCCCGGCACTACGCTTTATATTTGAGCATTCACCCTACTTTTTAAGATTCGTCCTTGCATTGCCCTCTCGCTGCCGTTATAGTCTGCCCCGCTTTGAAGACGGACGCGGGATGGAGCAGCATGGTAGCTCGTCGGGCTCATAACCCGAAGGTCGTTGGTTCAAATCCAGCTCCCGCAACCAATTTAAAGCATAGTTTACAGATAGATATCGGACGCGGGATGGAGCAGCATGGTAGCTCGTCGGGCTCATAACCCGAAGGTCGTTGGTTCAAATCCAGCTCCCGCAACCAATCTGATATATAGGTTTATAAATAGAAACAGCTTGTCTGGCTCAACTCTTTATAAACAACAGGCGAAGGTCGTTGGTTCAAATCCAGCTCCCGCAACCAATCTGATATGTAGGTTTATAAATAGAAACCGCTCGCCGGGCTCAACTCTTTATAAACAACGGGCGAAGGTCGTTATTCAACCCCTACTCTCGTAATTAATTTAGTGTAAAAATAGTACGGCAATACAGATAGATATCGGACGCGGGATGGAGCAGCATGGTAGCTCGTCGGGCTCATAACCCGAAGGTCGTTGGTTCAAATCCAGCTCCCGCAACCAATCTCTTGATAAAGAGAACATAACCAGCATAGGCTGGTTTTTTTGTAGCTAAAATTTGCAATACCGCTGACTCTCCTCAAGTAGACCAAATGGCTCCCATAAATCCGTTTATTTCAAAAGCGCCAGTAAGCCTGCGAACAGTCTACAAATAGCCACTCAGGTGTTTGCCGCCCCATAAGCATTTCTGCTATGATCCAGCGCTGACTAATCATAATTCCACAAAATTTAAGATAATCAGATTTAAACCCTTTTTATCTTGCGATATCAGATCCATCGCCTGCAGGTACAAGTATGATTAACCACTTTAGTGTGCTCGGCATCAAACCCAGCGCCAAAGAAGACGACATTAAAAAAGCCTATCGACGACTCTCAAATAAATACCATCCAGATAAGTTGTTAGGTGCCTCTGAAGAGGAAAAGGAACAAGCATCACAGCAACTCGAACGCGTTAAAAAAGCCTATGAAGTGCTATCAGACCCCAAGCTTAGAAATGCGTTTATCAAAGATTTCAATAACGTGATAGTGACAGATCCCGCTGGTGCCATGCGCGAGCTATGGGATCAATTTTACCCTTGAACGTTTAATGTAGAGTAATGCCACATGGCCAAAAAACTGAATATCTCACGCATTAATGAGCTAAAAAATAATGCCTACGACAATATCGAGTCCTATGATGACCCCGATACTCCCAAGGCATTAGAACAATTTACGAGTCAAATCAGAAAGGTATTACAAGCCGATCCAAAAATGTTGGATTCAGTGCCTGAATATCTCCCCGTTGCGCTCTACGGTCGAGTAAAGTTTCCTGCCGATGCCAAGTTGAAATGGGCCCATTGGATCAATACGGCCACCCAACCCGAATGGGATGAGTTTAAGGTCACCATTGGCTTTAATAATGCCGATCTGCCATTAGTATTGGCCGTACGAGCCTATTCAGAAGATTTGCTTATTGAAAGCTGCGCTGTTTTGTATTTACTTGAAACTCAAGGTAAAGCAGCACCTGCACCTAAGCATAGTGAAGACGATGAAGATGATGACAACGACTATGTCGGTCATTCCGATGACGACGATGAAGGTGAAGAGGAAGATGGCTACTACGATCACTATGATGATGAGGACCGCTAATGAACACTAGTCTCATTGAGATAACCGTTGCCGAAATAAAAGAACTGGCAGACGTAGAGCCCAAACAAGCGAGCAAACGTTTCGAACTCATCGCCACCACTATGAGTGATGAGCAATTGGTTGAAGTCATTGAACAGATGGATATAGTCACGCTGACTCAAATTAATAGTCACCATGATATATCCTGCCCTTCAATCATGTCTGAACTGATGACCCCAGAGCAAATCCGCGACATAGTGTGTCAGCAACCTTTGTACTGGGAAGAAAAAATTAAAAACAACGCTGAAGAACTCATACAGCATACCTTTGATTTTTTAACCTATTTAATCCGCATTCAAGATAGCGAAGAAAAACAAACCGCCATTTTAGAATGCATTGCCGACGATCCTGCAGGCCTCTTCTACCTGTCTATCCCCTTTATCGAAATGATGTTGGGCGAACAACACCAAGACGATGATGGCTTTACCGATCTCTATGATGACGAAGAAGACACCGACACCGTCGGCTACGATAGTCGCTCTAAGAGTGAAGAAGCCCACAGTTTGAGCATAGATGATCCCCGCAGTCTGATGGCGCTTATCCACGAGCTGGCACCCGATGTCGAAAAAGCCATCAAAAATCTGCTGCGCAACGAAAGCTCAGGCTGGGAAATCATCATTAGCAAGTTCGTCAATGAACTCGTGATCCAAGCCAAAGAGAAAAACCAAGTGGCGGATGAGTACGCTGAAGTAGATGATATGTTTAGCTTTTTGGATTAAGGAATCTTTTGATGCAACTGGTACTGCGTGATGTAGATCAGGGACCATACCTGAGTAAGGTATTGATCCAAGGCCAAGCAGACGAATCGCTGAGCGGTGAACAGCTGTCACAAATCAAATCCAAAGCCATTTTGATGAGTCTCAAACTGGCCGACAAGTTCTATAACAAGTATAAAATGCACTTGCTAGAACAAGCGGCCCACGATGTGATTGGTGTCGTAAGTCTAGGTTTAATGGAACTTTCCCATCAAGATCAACAACAAGCTATACGTCTACTGACAACGGCCGACGGTGTTGTTAAATGCTTCCAAAAGGGATGGAGTATGCTGAGCACGGTGAGCAAGCATAAGCTCGCCAACGGAAAGTCGCTCTATGGAGATGTTGACAAATTCCTCCTTGAGCAAGTCTCTAGCCCTCCAGATGCAGAAGAATGGCAGGGGTTTCATGCCTACCAAGAGGCATTAGTCGAATACCAGCATCAACAGTCGATCGCCGCCTTAATGGCGCAGTTTTATGTGCAAACTCAGTACGATCCCTTGGACTTTCTTAACCTTGAAAGCGTATTAGCCGAAGCAGTGTTATACAGAATGTTGTTTGATAATGCGAAAGTCAGGCAGGATTTGAAAAAGCGAATAGCCAAAGTAACACTGTTAGATGAATGGTTTACCCTTGAGCATATTGAGCTTCAAACCCAAAAGGCGCTAGCTGAGCTACCCGCAGAATTAGCTGAAACCATCAGCAAAGATCTCGGTAAAAACTTTACCCCTGCCCTACTTCGCACCCTAAACTTTGCGAAAAGCTACCGCGAGCTCTTACTCGATGGCGCTTCCCCAGAACGTCTAGAGCGATTCGAGCACAAGGAAGGTCTTGTCGGCCTCCTAGGCTGGCCGCTGTATATCGTGTTTTAATCTTGGCGGTTTTTAACTTGGAGTACAGGGCTCGATAAACCCAGTACTCCTTTTATCGCCAATGCGTTATTTAAGCGTCACTTTTATTTTGAATAATTCAACAGGTATTTAGAAAACCGGCATGTACCTAGAAAAGCGAAAAGAACTTGAAATATCAGAAGGATTTTTCAAGTAGATCAACAACGTTAAGCTTCCTTGCGCCCCCCATTGCCGCGATTTGAGCCAATAGCAACTCTGCGCAGGCCAATGCATCTGTCAGCGCACTGTGGGCAGAGTATACAGGTAAGCCATAGCGTTCACGGCAGGCCCCAAGGCGCAAGCTACCTTCTTTGATGACAGAATGCTCCCGCAGCAAACGCAACCTTTCAACCAAAAGGGTATCAATTGTCGGTAACATCACAGGCTGATGATAAATAGCGAGCATATCCTGTTGTAGAAAGCGGCAATCTAAAGGTGCATGGTGTGCAACGAGAACCCTGCCACGGGTGCGGCTAAGAAACCACGCCATGGCTTCTTCAATACTGACAGCTTGGACTAAATGATTATCGAGAATGCCATGAATAGTGGCACTCTGACCGACACTGCCACGAATTTGCACCAATTTCTGCTCCGCACCCGCCAGTGGAATAGCCCCATGTTCAATAGGCACAAGACCAATACTCAAAATTTGATCGCGCACGGGATCGAGCCCCGTCATCTCCAAATCCATTGCCATCAGTGGCGCTTCGGACAAGGGCATATCCAGTAAGGGCATTAAGGATTGGTAATAATCTTTAAATAGCCGATGCTGACTGCGTAGGATGCGCCATTTGAGCTTGGCCTTTACCCTCAAACTGCCCATTTAAAAGCTCCGCATAAACTTCATTTTCATCCCTGACTGAGCATCGTGCACCACCTTAAAGGCATCCCTTAATTGGTGACGCACTAATGAAGACAAATGCGCGGGTAATAAATAATTGCTCAGGGGCTGCCCCTGGGTATGTTGGTAACCTTGATTAGCTAAACGCATATGAGCGATAAACTCATGGGCATCGGCCAAATTCAGTGCATCCTTGCGATTCAGAATATTCGCCTCCATTAAGGCACGAATGCGTTTAGCCGTATTCACTTCTTTAATGCCTGCGGATAACGCATAGACACGGGCAATATCATTGATTAAAGCATTACCTTTATGTTTTAAATCAATACCTTTAACTTCGCTCCCATCACGCTCGAGCACAAACTTGCGAAAGAAGCCTAGGGGCGGAGACTCAATCAGTGAGTTACCCGCCATCCCCGCCAGAAATATATCGTTATCGCGGGTTTGGGCTAACACTTTATCCTGCAGGGCATCGAATAGGGTTTGCGGACCGTACACTGAGCGCATATCGAAAAAGATACTGGCGTGCATCAGCGCCTTGGGTTCTGGGGTGATCACCCATTTTTCAAAGACCTGCTGCCATTGTTGCAGTGACATTCGCCACTGTGGATTTTGCGCCATAATATTACCGGGGCAAAAAACATAGCCACATTGATCAAGCCCGGCACACACGGCATGGGTGAGTGCATCGAAATATCCCTTAGCGTAATCATCCATTTCTTCAGCGACTAACAGACCGTTATCTTGATCGGAACATGCCGCTTGATCCTGTCTGCCCTGAGAGCCAAAGGCTAACCAACAAAATGCCATCGGGGGCTCACCCAGCAATTGCTGATTGAGTACAATTAAGCGCCGTGTCAGGGCATCGGTAACCGAAGTTAACACCCGGCCAATTTCTTCGGCTCGTGCATCGGCGCTGATTAAATTTTGCAATAACAAGGGGATTTGCTTGCTCACATTGATGAGGCTTGGCAGATCCAGTTGACGTTCTATTTCACCAATCAACAGCAAAGGTTGTGAGCCCTGACCACGTAAAATATCTGTGCTCGTGACCATGCCAATGGCTTTCCCCTCATCAATAATGGGTAAATGGTGAATGTTATGCTCACTCATTAGCAGCATTGCTTCAAAAATCAATGCATTAGATGAAATAGAAATGGGTGATACTGTCATAGCTTGATGAACGGCTAAATGGCCATCGAGTCCAGCGGCCAACACACGATTACGCAAATCCTTATCGGTTAAAATACCAACTAACTTGTGATTATCTATGACTAAAAGCGAGGATACGCGGGCATTACGCATCAACAGCGCGGCTTGGGTCACACTGGCATGGGCATCGATCATAATGGGGTCGGGTGACATTAAGGTACTGATACGGCTTGTGGTCGTCAGATCTTTCGCCTTAAAACGCGCCTCATGGCGCAAACGCTTTGCAAAGGCACGGGTAAAAAACTTATCAAAATTGCGGTTGTCGCCCCTCAATTGATCAAACAAAGTCTGGGGCAAATGGTAAACCAAACCATCCTCTAGGATAGCGACTTTATTGACGACTTTCTCACCCGATAACAGGGTTGAAAAACCAAAGAATTCGCCCTCACCGACCCTATCCACCAGCACCCCTTCGGGATCGCGCACCTCAAAGGCACCGCTGCGAACTATGTATAATTTAGGCGCATTAGCATCAAAGGTGACATAACGAGAAGCTTTACTGTAATACCCAACGGTGACCGCCTTAGCACAACGTAAAACAGTTTCATCGGCTAATGTTTCAAAGGGAACAATGGATTTTAAAAATTGCACAACGGGCTGCAATTCGCTGGCATTCATTGGCAACACCTTATTTTTAGGTGGGTTTATCTTCACTATAACCTGCAATAATCCTACACCATATTCGACTAAAGTCAGTGAACCAATAAAGACAAAAAGAGCGCCTAAGCGCTCTTTTCAACTCGATGATAATACAGACTAACTAGTGACCGCTTGCTTCGCCAGAGCCTTTAGGGAAACGGATAGACTCAACCATTTCCTGTACATGTTGTGGTGTAGCAGAGGTCACTTTACTCACTAGCGCAGCAACTGCAAAGTTAACCACCATACCCACCATACCAATACCCTCTGGTGAAATACCGAGGAACCAGTTTGCAGGCACGTTAGCCGTTGGATCAACAAACTTAAAGTAGATGATATAACCAGAGGTGAACAGTAATCCCGTTAACATACCGGCAATCGCACCTTCTTTGTTCATGGTTTTAGAGAAGATACCCATGATAATTGCAGGGAACAGTGACGATGCCGCAAGGCCGAAGGCAAAGGCCACTACCGCCGCCACAAAGCCTGGAGGATTCACCCCAAAGTAACCCGCAATCACAATCCCGATTCCGGCCGCAAGCCTTGCAAACATCAGTTCCTTCTTGTCAGAGATATCTGGCATTAGGTTCTTTTTAAGCAGATCGTGTGAAACCGAGGTTGAAATCACCAACAATAAGCCCGCAGAAGTCGATAGAGCTGCAGCTAAACCACCAGCGGCGACCAAAGCAATCACCCAAGCTGGCAGATTAGCGATTTCAGGCGTTGCTAATACGATGATATCGTTATCGATTTTCATTTCGTTAGGGCTAGCCGCATCTTCCATTTTGCCTTTAGCATAATAGATTTTGCCGTCGCCGTTTTTATCATCCCACTTGATAAGACCAGTTTTTTCCCAGTTTTTGATCCAATCGGGTGCAGTCTCATAGGCTACGCCTTTTTGATCTGGACCGTTGATGGTTTCGATCATGTTTACGCGAGAGAATGCCGCTAACGCAGGTACAGTAGTATACATAATCGCGATAAATACTAATGACCAACCCGCAGTTATACGCGCATCTTTTACCTTAGGTACAGTGAAGAAACGCACGATAACATGGGGTAAACCTGCAGTACCGACCATTAAGGCGCCAGTAATACAGAACACGTCGATCATGCTCTTAGAGCCATCGGTATAGGGTGCGAATCCCAGTTCAGTCGACAGATTGTTAAGCTTTTCTAATAGATATACCCCAGTATTATTACCCGCAGCATCGATAAGCTCGGCACCGAAACCAATTTGAGGAATAATATGACCCGTCATCATCACAGACAGGAAGATAGCCGGCACCATAAAGGCGAAAATCAACACGCAGTATTGGGCAACCTGAGTGTAGGTAATTCCTTTCATGCCGCCTAATACAGCGTAGAAGAACACCACAGCCATACCAATATACACACCGGTATCGACTTCAACTTCTAAGAAGCGAGAGAACACCACCCCCACACCGCGCATTTGCCCTGCGATGTAAGTAAAGCAAATGAAGATGGCACAAATCACCGCAACGGTTCGCGCCGCCTGCGAGTAATAACGCTCACCCACAAAATCAGGCACAGTAAACTTACCAAACTTTCGTAAATATGGCGCCATACACAGGGCTAATAGAACATAACCGCCAGTCCAGCCCATCAAGTACACACTGCCGTCGTACCCAACGAAAGACACAATACCCGCCAGAGAAATAAATGACGCCGCCGACATCCAGTCCGCCGCCGTCGCCATACCGTTAACCACAGGATGCACACCGCCACCAGCAACATAAAACTCTTTGGTAGAGCCTGCCCGTGACCAAATTGCAATCCCGATATAGAGCGCAAACGACAGCCCTACGATAAGATACGTTAATCCTTGAACACCCATTTCAATTCTCCTTAGTCTTCTTGTACGTTATATTTTTTATCTAAGGCGTTGGCTTTTGCCGCATAGACAAAAATAAGCACAACGAATACATACATAGATCCCTGTTGTGCAAACCAGAAGCCTAATTTAAATCCCATGAAATGGATTTCATTGAGTACATCAACCAATAGAATGCCGCATCCAAATGACACTGCGGCCCAAATAGCTAATAAGCCAAGAACGAGACGTAAATTCTTGCGCCAATAGCCTTTTGCTTTATCGTTGTTTTCAAAACCCATAGCGACTCCCCTGTGCTGTTTTATTATTAAGTCATGTTTAATCTAGCAACAGCTGAGGTGACCACAATCAAGACCTTAGTCTAATTTGTGAATAGACTCACAATTAAATAATAAAAATAATGATTAAAATCAATGGTTTAACAATAAAATTACACTTTAAGGATGGTGGTGATTTTTTCGCAGGTTAGACCAATGTCGTACAGATAATACCAATCGTATTAAATATCTGTTCATTCAGCGGGAGTTCAACGCACTTTAGACAAGGCGAAGGCTTGAAGGCCTAGTGGTGCTCTGTCGAAAGCCTTAAACGCAGTATAAAGCGCGTTGAAACCCGCCCTTCGGGAGCCACACAGGCACCCCACTCCCGTATTGCATTGACTTAAAAGGGAATGACAATTTCTGCGTCAATGCGCCTTGGATTGAGATGCCTGTGTGGCTCTGAACTGATTAGATATTTAATGTGATTGGTATAAGAACCGCATTTATCAAGAGCAGCCTAATTAATGAACATAAAACAAAAAATAACCCAGCATCCGCTGGGTTAGTCATCAAAAACAGGGGCAGAATGAGTTTATAAACAAAATCAATCTGGCGTTCAGGCTTATTTAGCAGCCAAAAACTTCACTAATTGTGCGAGTTCTTCCGGGCTATGGGCAGTGGACGTTAACATATAACGTCCGTTGACCAGCAATGCTGGCACCCCTTTAAGGCCTGCTAATTCTGCTTGGGAGTCATAGTTCATCATAGTAAATTTAGCATCGACAGAATTCATTGCCGCATCCACATCATCGGCTTTGGCCCCCTGTGCCACGAAAAAGGCTTTAACCTGCTCGGGTCGAGTAAAGGGCTCTCCTTTCTCGTGGATTTGTTTAAAAATAGTCTCATGCACTTGCTGGGTCATTTTCAGCTTTTGCGCCACATAATAGGCAAGTTGACTCAATTCCCAAGCGGGGCGTCCAGCACCAACAGGGGTGCGCTCAAAGGCCACCTCTTTACCGAGTAAGGCGATCGTCGATACCATTAGCGGTTCTTGTTTGTAGCAATGTGGGCAGTTATAGGAGAAAAACTCCCGTAACACAGGCTGTTGCGTTTCGGCTATTCCCGCCACTGTGATGTAATCTTTACCTTCTTCAAAGTTTGCCGCCTGTAGCGCAAAACTGGCACTCAGCATTAGCCCACACACTAAGGCGACTACTGGGCGAACAACATTAAATACACTCATTATACTGTCTCTTTTCGTTGAATTTGTTGTATATAGGGATTGTACTTGGTCAAACAAGGACTAAAGATAACCTAAAAATTCAGTCTATATCTTTAACTTTTGTTCACCCACATGCCGCGAGCATAGCAAGTGGTGACGCATATTGATAACTGAAACCTAAATCGGCCACAATCGCCTCGCCGACGATCACCTTACTAGGCATTGTCAGTTGATTAAACATCGGGGACACTAGACCCAAGGACTGGGCGGCAGCCTGATAAAATTCAGCCTTAGTGGGATGTAAAGGTGCGCAAAGATTATAGATAGGAGCGATAGTTTTACCCTGACAACTCGCCGCTAAAATGCTGCTCACGGCCCGCACACAATCGCTTAAATGGACTAAATTGACCGCCACATTAGCCCCTGGCACATCGGTTTTGCCCGCCAGAAAACGCCCAGGATGACGTTTAGGCCCGACTAGCCCTGCAAAGCGCAGGATACAGCTATTTTTTTGGGCACCAAACAAGGCTTCAGCATCTAACAAGGTTTGGCTATCTAAGGTTTCAGCAACAGCATCGGCCTCCGTCATCAGCTTATCTTGGCTTGGGTACACACCCGTAGTGCTGATAAACACGATACTTTGATATTGCCAACCTTGGGTTAATGCGATGAGTTGTTGTAATTCTTGAAGATAAGCCCCGTTGCCACGCTTTAATCTGGGCGGAATATTGACCACAAGAAAATCGGTTTGCAATACTCTTTGTAATGCTTGCGCATCGGGCTTAACCTCGGCGTCTGCACCTAACTGCAATTGAAAGGCTTCAATACCAGCATCCGTGAGTAAAGCAAGTTCATCGATACTGCGCTTACAACCTGACAGCCGATACCCTTCTTCAACCAATTGCTTTGCCAAGGCAAAACCAAACCAACCACAGCCTACAACAGCGACGCTTGTGGATTTAGCGCCCGGTTGTTGTTCCATATTTGCCATAACCATTCCAAGGAAGTCAAAATCAGCGGATAGAATACGGAACTTAACTCATAAGATTCAAGCTTGCAGCGAGCTAAAATAAAAACTAATGCCCTTATCCACCTGTAAAGTGCGGATCGCTCCCTCGGTCAACTCCTCCGCCTTAATAGCCTTTTGTACCGTCACGCCTTCATCACTTAAAAAACGCAGCGACGCTTCACTGCCATCTTCCTTACAGGCCCACACTTGGGGTTGACTCACATCCTTAGTAGTCATAATAACCTTCGCCACACTGTCGTCCGATAATTTGACGATAGTCCCGGGGGGATAAATCCCCAGGATCTTGACCAATACGGCGATTAAAGATTCTGCATGCTTACTCGCCCGATTCTTAAACAAATACCCTAATGCCACTTGAGGAGATGAGGTTTGCTGACCACTCAATTGCTGATCATAATCATTTGCTAAGCTCACTATTTGAGTAGTGATGGGAATTTTATGGCCAGTTAAACCATCGGGGAATCCAGAACCATCAATAAACTCATGATGATGCAAAACGATATGTAACACTTCCTTTGGGAATAATCCGCTACGATTGAGCATGTCATAGCCAAAGTTGGGGTGCATCTGCAGATAGTTGGATTCATGGGCAGTCAAAGCCCCCCGCTTTCGGCGAATAATGTCGGGGACTTTAAGCTTACCAATATCGTGAAATAAACTCCCAAGGGCAATATCCCGCAGCTCCCTCGGGGTGAGATCCAATGCATGACCTATCATCATCGCCAGCACGGCCACAGAAACCCCGTGTTGCGTCACACTGACCTCCTTTTCATCCATCCCCACTAAGGTAAGAAAGGGTTTTTCCACATCCTGCAGATGACTCAAAAGATCTTCGACAAGTGCGGCCGATAGGCGATAAGCGCCCTCGGGATCACTGACAATTTTACTAAACACATTGCGGCAATTATTCACGCCTTCTAAAAAACGCTTCTGGCTTAAACGCATTGCCCTACGGGTATCGGCCTTAAGATCCCGCTCGGGGGGAGCCTCTGCAACCTCTTCAATATCTTCAACTTCATCCAAGGTTTTAGCATCCCCGAGACTCTCGGAAATCAGGAACACATAGGGCACGCCTAAGCCACGGATCATTTCAATTTGAGCGGCACTGTTGATATCGACCCGGTTAAATAAAAAAGGATGATTCGTCCATGACAAAGGCAACTTGACTCTCATGCCAAGTTGAAGTTCGGATAATAATAGTTTGCGTTGTTCTGCTTTTGCCACGCAGTATGACTCCTTTCAAATGCACCGAAGAAAAATGGACTGGCAGTCCATTACTTCGATGCACCTTTAAGCTAAGTACATATAACTATAGATGATTCCAAGAAATCAGTAAGCTATAAGTCAAAAAATGCTTATCAAACTGAGGGATTGCACACATAAATTTCACGGTTTAGAGCAGGATTCTGATAAATATCAAAAATAACAACAGGATAATATAGGTTAGTTTGCTTTTGAGCCTAGGCATCCTTTGGCCAATCCGCAAGATAATAGCCAAGTCGTTTCGATTTAAGCACATATAAACTGGACCAAAACAGCACTAAAGCATCGAGGGCTAGACTCCAGTGGAACAAAAATTGCCCATGGAACAGTCGCTGGCCTAATAGCAGGGCATCCACCAACAGGAGTAACCACAATCCCCATTTTAGGTGCACAAAAAGTGGCCTTACCCATAATGGTGAACGGCGACGTTCGGCAATCACCACAAAATAGAGCAGCACGGCGCCAAGGCCCGCGGCGAGTGACAGTAAAAAGTCGGCTTTTTCAGGATAGAAAATGCGCACCAATTCAGCCCTATCATTTGCTTGCGTTAATGACGCAATAAAAATACACCAGCCGCGGGCTAAAAATGCCAAAAGCACATATAAGAAAATAGGGGGCTTGATATGGCCTTTATCATCGAGCCAAGTGATGTGACTGAAATTCAAATAGGTTTCCATTAAGAAGAAGCTAAAGCAGCATTTCTACTAAATGGTGCCTATTCAGCCAATTTCAATGGTGATCTGCAATATACCCTTAAGATTCAAGATCCAGCAGACGGATGCTAAAGCCATAAAAACACAGGCCCATAATAACGCAAGTTAGCAAGACCATTTATTGCTCCTGCATAAATGGCATTCACGCCATCCATGGCGATTGCAGTTATTTGCAGACCTTGCGGGCTAAGTTAAAAAACTAACACCGCATAAAGTGTGTTACCCCGAGAAACATCAGGCGCCGAGACGGAGCGTCTAGGGCACTTAACGCTTCGCAGCCAAAAGTGCTAACAGTTCGGCCTCATCGATCACTTTCACGCCGAGTTCCTGTGCCTTGGCCAATTTTGACCCCGCCGCCTCACCCGCCACTAAACAATCGGTATTTTTTGAGACACTGCCAGCGACTTTTGCCCCAAGAGCCTGTAGCTGTGCCTTAGCATCGTTGCGGTTAAGCTGGTTTAAGGTGCCCGTTAATACCCAAGTTTGGCCTTTTAGGGGTTGTGCGTCCGCGCTTGGGGCTTCGATGGCAGGCCAATGGACTCCGGCTGCGATCAAGGCATCGATCACCTCAAGGTTATGGGGCTGGGCAAAAAAGTGCGCCACATGTTGGGCAACGACAGCTCCAACGTCCTCAACCTCAGTTAACTGCTCCACAGTGGCAATCCGTAGTGCATCTAAACTGGCAAAGTGCGCCGCAAGATTCGCAGCCGTCGCCTCACCGACTTCACGGATCCCCAGGGCATATAAGAAACGTGCTAGGGTCGTGGTTTTAGCCGCTTCAATCGCCGCAGCTAAATTGGTTGCCGACTTCATCCCCATACGATCGAGCATGGTCATCATAGAAGCGGTAAGCTTAAACAGATCCGCAGGACTTTGAACTAACTCTTTATCAATCAATTGCTCGACGACTTTATCGCCCATGCCATCTATATCTAATGCCTTGCGGGAGGCAAAATGCTTAATCGCTTCTTTACGCTGCGCCTCACAGAATAAACCACCACTGCAGCGAGCAACGGCCTCACCTTCGAGACGTTCGACTAAACTGCCACACACAGGGCAATTGTGCGGAAATTCAATTTCTTTAGCATCTTCAGGGCGTCTTTCAGGGACTATGGCCACTATCTGGGGGATCACATCACCGGCGCGGCGGATAATCACAGTGTCACCGATTTTAATCCCGAGACGCTCAATCTCATCGGCATTGTGCAGCGTGGCATTAGAGACGGTCACACCGCCCACAAATACTGGCTTTAAACGTGCGACGGGGGTGACTGCACCCGTACGGCCCACTTGAAAATCGACTCCTTCGAGTAGGGTCATTTCTTCCTGTGCGGGGAATTTATAGGCAATCGCCCAGCGGGGGGATTTTGCCACAAAACCTAAACTTTGCTGCTGGACAATATCGTTAACTTTCATCACCACGCCATCGATTTCAAAGGCTAAATCACTGCGACGGCTGAGAATATCTTTGTAGTAGTCATAGACTTGGCTTAGTTCAGCACAGACTTTGATTTCACTGCTGACGGGTAAGCCCCACGACTTAAGCTGCTGCAACTGCTCGAAATGGGTTTTCCCTAGGGGATAGGTATCCGGCTCAACGACGCCCAAGGCATAGGCATAAAAGGCCAGTGAGCGAGAGGCGGTTATCTTACTGTCGAGTTGACGTAGGCTTCCCGCCGCCGCATTACGTGGATTAACAAAAAGCTTTTCATCCTTTGCGCGAGCGCGTTCGTTAAGCGCTTCAAAGGCCGCTTTAGGCATAAAAGCTTCACCACGCACTTCAACCAGTTCAGGGAAATCATGGCCACGTAATTTAAGTGGGATTGATTTAATGGTCTTGACGTTTTCGGTGATATCTTCACCCGTAGTGCCATCACCTCGGGTTGCGGCGCGCTCAAGCACGCCATTGCGATATAAAATGCTTACCGCAAGACCATCGAGTTTAGGCTCACAGCAAAAACTCACCTCACCCACTTTATCGGTAACACGTCTATGGAAAGCACTAAAATCCGCCTCATCGAAGGCGTTATCGAGGCTCAGCATAGGTTTGAGGTGGGTGATTTGCTCAAATTTAGCCAGCGCCATTCCCCCGACACGCTGGGTCGGCGAATCGGCAGCAATATACTCGGGAAACTGCGCCTCTAACTTAAGCAAACGCTGCATCAACCTGTCGTACTCGGAATCCGTAATGCTCGGCGCATCATCCACATAGTAACGAATATTATGTTCGTTCAGCGATTGGCTGAGGGCCTGCATCACCTGCAGCGCATTTTCGGGTGACACATCGGAAGAAAGGAGTTTATCGAGTTGAATGTCTTGCATATTCTTTATCCAGAATTCTTTAGATCACAAAAAATAGATCACAAAAACTGAGGCCGCAATTAGCGGCCTCATCAATCTATTAACCGCCAAGTTGCGGCGTCGGTTTAAGCATTAGCGCGAATACGGTGCAAATAGTCTTGTTTAGTAAACTCGCCCCAGGGTTGACGCTGACCATCGAGTACAACCGCATCAATATCATCCGCTAGCTGGCGCGCCGAATTGAGCATGATGGAGAAATTCATTAAAGCATCGCCATAGCAAGGTAGCGTCATAAAAAACACCACGCCTTGGGTGCTGAATTGCTCCATATTATCGGGATCGAACACTCCAGGCTTTAACATATTTGCAATTGAAAACAACACCTTACCATTACCAGCATTGTCCACATGGCGGTGGAAAATATTCATATCACCATATTTAAAGTTGAGCGTTAAGAAGCAAGGCAGCAGTTCAGCGCCATTAAGTTGCTGGCCTTCTTTGGCGACCACATGCAGCACTAATACATCACGGGGTTCACCTAAACCTTCTTCTACGGCTTCTTCGACATCTTCGTCTTGCATCTCTTCTTGATAGACATCTTCATCATCAAACAATGCGGTTTGAGTTGGCACGGGGGCATGGGCTCTTTGTGCTTCTTCTGCCGCTTTTTGGGCAACCATAGCGGCATGGGATTGACCCATATGCGCAGAGAGCCCCGTGAGTATCGGCTCTTGACGCGAAGCCTTAGGGCCACGGTGCTGCTCTTTTGCTGTCGGTGACTGCAGACTAAAATCCGGTTGTTGCAAAATAGGCTCTTGCTTAATCTCTAGCTTAACGTCTGGCTTAATCTCTAAGTTAACATCTGGATTTAGGTCTTGTTTAAAGAGCGATTTAGAGTCTACTTTGGTATCTTGTTTTAAATAGGGATTAATCGCAGGTATCTCATGGCTGGTTTCACCCGCCTTACGCACACGTACGGCACCAATCCCATCGGCATCAAAGCCATCGGCATCGACCCGCTTAGGCACACCCTCGCCTCTGTCAGCCTGTTTCTTATAAAAATTGCCCATTGGACTATCTTTTAATGACTTAGGTTGTTGTCTTCTGATAGACCAAAATCCATGCACCAGCACAGCAACTATGGCTATGGCGCCTAAAACAAACAGAACTAGTTGCAAATCTTCCATTGGTTACCCTGTCTTTCTTCTAGTTATCCAGCGTCAGCCATCGCCACCGCTTGCTCTAAATCTACCGCGACTATACGGGATACACCCGGCTCGTGCATAGTCACGCCTATAAGTTGATCAGCCATCTCCATGGTTATTTTGTTATGGCTAATATATATAAACTGTACGCTTTGCGACATTTCTTTGAGTAATCGACAGAAACGTTCCACGTTGGCATCATCTAACGGTGCATCCACTTCATCTAACATACAGAAGGGTGCGGGATTCAGCCTAAAAATAGCGAATACCAATGATAAAGCGGTTAAGGCTTTTTCACCACCCGAAAGAAGATGGATTGTGCTGTTCTTCTTACCCGGTGGCTGGGCCATAATAGTCACGCCCGTTTCCAGCAAGTCATCCTCTGTCAGTGCTAAATAGGCCCGTCCGCCACCAAATACCTTCGGAAATAACCGCCCGAGATCTTCGTTAACGGTATCAAAGGTGGTCTTAAAGCGTGTACGGGTTTCCTTATCTATCTTACGGATCGCCTCTTCTAAGGTGGCGAGCCCTTTATTTAAATCGTCATCTTGATGATCCAGATACGATTTTCGCTCACTTTGCTGTTCAAATTCTTCGATCGCGGCGAGGTTAATCGCTCCTAAGCGGATGATTTTTTGCCGTATTTGATCTAAATCACTCTGCCACTTATCGGGATGACCATCTAAAGGCAAAGTATCGATAATCTGTGACAGGACAATTTTTTGTTCCTGCAGCGCCTCTAATTGGCTTTCTGCTTGGCCTTTTAATCCTTCACGACGTAACTTTAACGTGCTCAGGCTTTGAGTCAAGCCCTCAAGCTTACCAAGCTCTTGTTTTTGCTTTAATCCTATACGGTTTAATGCCTCTGAAAGCGTACTTTGCTCCGTTCGTACAATTTTAAGGCTCTGTTGTTGCTGCTGTTGTTGATTAAGCAACTCGGCTAATTGCACGCTCAATAACCCACTATTTTGCAGTCCACTTTGCTCTTGGACGCTGGCAAGCTGAGCTGACAACATTTCTCGAGACTGGATTAATTCACTGACACGGATTTGCTGTAGCTGAATTTGCTCGCTGCTGACGGCAATTCGCATCGTGACCGACTGCAAGCTCGCCCTTAGGGTCGATAACTGGCGTTCAACCTCAGTGATCCGAGCCTTTAATGCTTGGTGGCGCACTAAATCCGTTTGGGTATCCTGATTGAGTTGTTGCTGCTTTTCTAGGCTTGTCTGCAGGCTATCCTCAAGTTCGGCTTCTTGCTCTTCAAGCAGGTTAAATTGCTCAGTTAAGGTGAACATCTCAGTCGCACTGAGTGACAGAGCTTGTTCAAGCTGAGTGCGTTTCGCGGCGGATAACTGAGCCTGCTCAGTTGCATTCGCCAATTGCACCTGTTTAGTGGTCTGTTCTAGTTGCAGTTGATGTAACTTC
This sequence comes from Shewanella sp. KJ2020, assembly GCF_024197625.1. Classification (NCBI taxonomy): domain Bacteria; kingdom Pseudomonadati; phylum Pseudomonadota; class Gammaproteobacteria; order Alteromonadales; family Shewanellaceae; genus Shewanella; species Shewanella sp. KJ2020. Next base: position 31,262 of record NZ_JAKUKD010000007.1, read on the forward strand.
TGCACCCCAGAGGTCAACTGTTGCCTCGCTTGGTTTAGGTTAGCAGCGCATTCCGATAACCTAGTTTGCAGCAGAGCAAGTTTACTCTCCCACTCACGGATACTTTCGGCTAATTGCCCCTGCTCTTTACTGAGTTGCACTAGGGACTCGGCGTTATCTTGTTTAGCAATTAAAAAACCTTGGCCCAATAAATAGCCATCGGCGGTGACAATACGCTCATTATCCTTAAGGAGAGGCAACATCAGCCTAGCAGATGGTAGATCCTGAGCCCATTTCAGCCCAGACAACCAAGGGGCAAGGTTGACATTGGATTGAAGCTTGGCTTGATATTCACTCTTTAGACCTATCCCAGCAGACGGTATGGTAAAGGGCTGAAAACCCACTTCAGTCTCAATTACCCCAACGGGTAAGTTCATCAGGCCATTGAGGGCAAGTTCGGCGGCGGTTTCCCAGCCATTTTCGACGGTTAAACTTTGCCATAGCTGCGGTTTATCCGTGAGCTGCTCTTGTTTTGTAAGCCATTGCTCGATCAACTCAAAACGGGCTCGCATTGAGGTAAGTTCTTGGGAAATCCGTTCAAAATCAATTCGAACTTGATCTAATTCTGCCGTCTCTGTGCTGACTTGATGCTCAAGCTGATGATTAACTTCCACTTGCTCGGCGAGCGTGTGCGTGATTGTCGCAACTGCTTGGCTAAGGGGCGTGAGTCTATCTTCCTGCTCAAGTTGAGTCAGAGCTATTAGCTCAGCCTGTTGCTCACGGCTCTGTTGCTGCTTATGCTCCAACAATTGCTGCTGATGTGTAAGCTTGCTGCGACTCAGCTCAAGCTGTAATTGGTGCTTTGCAACCAACGCCGCTTGCTGGCGTAAGCTTTCAGTCTGCTGCTCGTTACGCTCGACACTCATTGCCCACTGACATTGCAGCTCATCCAGCATTTCTTGCTGCTCATCATGCTGGGGGGCCAGTTGGGATAACTCTAACTCCAACGCCCTGAGATTGGTTTGATAACCTTCGAGTTTATCCGTATGTTGCTGGATCTGCTCCTTAACCTGGATTAACTGCGTCTCAAGCTGGGCATCGCGTTGTTTTTGGCTCTGTAATTGCTGCTCTAACTTGGCGATTTCGGTGCCAGTAAGATAATAGGCCTCGACCGCACGCTGCTCCTGTTCAGCCAACTGAGCGAGTTGTACTTGTAATTCAGTGGTTTGTAACTCATCGGTTTGCGCAAGCGACTGCGCCGCGGCTTGTTGCACTTCGATGGCGCTGATTTGCTCAGACAGGTTTGCCATCTGGGCTTGCAACTCTTGATAACGCATCACAAGGAGTTCGGCGTGGGTCTTGCGCTCGGCCTGCTTTAACTCTCGGTATTGTTTGGCGGCCTTAGCTTGCTGGGCAAGCTTATCGAGTTGTTTACCTAACTCGCTACGAATATCCCCCAAACGTTCGAGGTTTTCACGGGTATGGCGAATGCGATTTTCGGTTTCACGACGGCGCTCTTTATAGCGGGAGATCCCTGCGGCTTCCTCTATAAAAGTTCGCAGATCTTGGGGTTTAGATTCAATAAGGCGAGAAATAGTGCCCTGCTCAATAATGGCGTAGCTGCGTGGGCCAAGGCCAGTACCCATAAATAAGTCGGTAATATCTTTTCGGCGACACTTTTGCCCATTGAGAAAATACCAAGATTCGCCATCACGGCTGACCTGACGCTTAACCGATATTTCTTCATAACTGGCGTATTGGCCGGCAAGACGACCTTGTTTATTTTCAAAGACCAGTTCAACTCCGGCCACTGAGACAGGTTTGCGCGCACTGGAACCGTTAAAAATCACGTCGCTCATGGAATCACCGCGCAGGTGTTTAGCCGAGCTTTCGCCTAATACCCAACGTACGGCATCGATCACATTCGACTTACCGCAGCCATTTGGGCCAATAATGGCGGTTAATGCCTGTAAAAAAGGAATTTTAGTGGGATCGACAAACGACTTAAAGCCGGCAAGTTTTATTTGTTTTAATCTCATAGTGCCAGTTAGCGCGTCTCTGAATTTTGGCCCTAAATTGGCCCAAGTAGTGCAAATATACCCTGCTGGCAACTTTAACAAAGCAAGCAGCATTTTGTAACGCTTTTTATTGAATTCATGCGGCTTTTCACTTGTCATCTGCCCATGAGTTGCTCACAATCGCACTTATCTGTATCTCAGGTTGTAGCTTAACTTTTTGGAAAAACGATATGACACAGAAGAAAACCTTGCCCTTCCCCGCCAAAAGCGGCGTTAATTATTTTCTCGACGGTTTTGGTCTGATCAGACGCAAAGGGCTGCGTACCTTTGTATTTATTCCTTTAATGATTAACTTGTTACTGTTTGCAGGCGTCATTTATGTGGCCATAGGTCAGTTAGATGCCATGTTTACGTGGATGAATGCCCAGCTACCCGAGTATTTAAGTTGGTTAAATTTTTTACTCTGGCCACTCGCCGTCACGACTATGTTAGTCATGCTCGCCTTTGTGTTTAGCTCGGTGATGAACTGGCTCGCCGCGCCTTTTAATGGCCTGTTGGCTGAAAAGGTTGAACAATTACTCACGGGTAAACCGCTGAACACAGGTTCGGGTATCGATTTAATCAAAGATTTACCCCGTATTTTGGGCCGAGAATGGATCAAACTTAAATACTATCTGCCCCGGGCACTGGTATTTTTATTACTGTTTTTAGTGCCTATGGTAGGTCAAACCTTAGCCCCTATCCTATGGTTTTTCTTTAGCGCTTGGATGATGGCTATCCAATATTGCGATTATCCCTTCGACAATCACAAGGTCAGTTTTAAGGATATGCGCTTTGCCTTAAATCAAACCCGCGGCAGCAGCTTTAGCTTTGGCGCGACTGTAACGTTATTTTCGATGATCCCCATAGTGAACTTTGTCGTGATGCCCGTAGCCATTTGTGGCGCCACCGCTATGTGGGTCGATAAGTACCGCGAAGCCTACCGCAATCCCATGATAGCACCGGAATAATGATTGCAGCTGAATAGCTTATGAAACAAATTTTTATCTAAAATAACGCTGGTGTGGTGCATATTCCTGCAATATAAAAACAGCCTCAACTGAGGCTGTTTTTATTAAAAAGTGGCAGAATAATCTGCTTATTCTGAGGTTAATTTAGCACTTTTGCAGAATAATACTGCCGATGGAATATCCCGCACCAAAGGAGCTCAACAGGCCTAAATCGCCCGCCTTAAAGTCGCTAGAAAACTTGTGAAACGCTATCACAGAACCCGCAGATGCCGTATTAGCATATTCATCGAGCACCACAGGTGCCTGCTGCGGCGAAACCTCATCCCCAAGCAGTTTTTTCACCACAAACTGATTCATATTGATGTTCGCTTGGTGTAACCACAAACGTTTAAAGGACTGAGGAGTTAAATCCTGTTCGGCTAAGTGTTCATCCAAATGCTGGTAAATCATTGGCAACAGCTCTTTAAAAACCTTGCGCCCCTGTTGGTGGAACAATTTATCGGGCTGATGTGCCGAGCTGGGATCGCAGCGATTTAAGAAACCAAAATTACTGCGAATATTGCTTGAATAATCGGTAAAACAACGGCTTGAAAGGATCTTAAATCCAGTCCCAGGTGCAACTAGGCTCTGCTCTTCGAGTACCAGCGCGGTCGCCACATCACCGAAGATAAAATGGCTATCACGGTCACGGTAATTGACCTGAGCCGAGCAAATTTCAGGGTTGATCACGAGTACCCGAGAGGCGGAGCCAGTGGCAATTGCATTGGCGGCGGCAACAATAGCGAAGGTCGCCGATGAACAGGCCACTTGCATATCATAGCCATAACCTCGGGTGCCGAGCGCGCGCTGGATTTCAATCGCCATTGCCGGATAGGCGCGCTGGGTATAGGCGCAGGCAACAATGACTAGGTCAATCTGCTCCGCCTTAAGATTGGCATGATTGAGCGCCATCAATGCGGCTTCAACCCCGATTTCGGCCTGCATAGATAACTCTTCGCTGCTGCGCTCGGGGATCAGTGGCATCATCACTTCAGGATCGAGAATGCCCTCTTTCACCATCACATACCTGTGTTTAATACCCGAGGCTTTTTCGATAAATTCGCTCGATGAATAGGATAAGGGCGCGACATGACCCTGCTCAATTAATCCTGCATTCTCAAGGTTAAACATATCCACGTAGGCATTGAAACTCTCGACTAGGGCTTCATTGGAAATACTGTGGGGCGGCGTAAATAAACCGCTTCCTGAAATAACAACCTGTTTCATAGGTGCTCCAAACGAGTGCTTGTTGTAAGGTGAGCAGACGTAGCATGTTCCGTTGGTCTGCACAGGGTTTAATCCATTTTTTATCTGTGCTTGTTGCTGCTCTAATTATTGCTTTTTATGCATTTGTATTAAGTCTATCACGACTGTTGAGGATATTTTATCTTGGATCCCCTGCCGATTGGCATATCCGATGTGCGTAATAGGCTGGTTTTAGCGTTGAAACATCAAGAAGTTATTCTTGTGAATACCAAAATCTTTTTTATGTTAGCAAGAGGTTAACACAGTAAAACCGGCTGCCAATCTGGCTTTGCGAATAACAGCATACTCTTTAATAACTAAATCGAATAAAGAAGAACAAACAATCACTTCTAAAAGTGCCAGAGGCGATTATGATTCAATAGTGCAAACATAGGAGCAAGCAATCCATGAGCAAAATTTTCGAAGACAATTCATATACAATTGGCAACACCCCGCTAGTACGTTTAAACCGTGTTAGCCAAGGTAAAGTGCTGGCCAAAGTCGAAGCACGCAATCCAAGTTTCAGTGTTAAATGCCGTATCGGTGCCAATATGATTTGGGATGCCGAGAAAAAAGGTTTGCTGACAAAAGATCATGAACTGATCGAGCCGACATCGGGTAACACGGGTATCGCGCTCGCCTACGTCGCCGCAGCCCGGGGCTACAAGCTGACGCTCACTATGCCCAACACCATGAGCTTAGAGCGTCGCAAATTGCTTAAAGCCTTAGGTGCAAACCTAGTGCTGACCGAAGGCGCGAAAGGCATGAAAGGCGCGATTGATAAAGCGGAAGAAATCCGTCAATCGGCTCCTGAAAAATATGTTTTATTACAGCAGTTCAATAACCCTGCTAATCCAGAGATCCATGAAAAAACCACAGGTCCAGAGATCTGGAATGACACCGATGGTGAAGTAGATGTCTTTGTTGCGGGTGTGGGCACGGGCGGTACTATAACAGGTGTCAGCCGTTACTTGAAAAAAGTGGCAGGCAAGACTATTACCTCTGTCGCGGTTGAGCCAGTGGATTCGCCAGTGATCTCCCAGACATTAGCAGGTTTACCCGTACAACCCGGTCCCCATAAGATCCAGGGTATTGGTGCAGGCTTTATTCCAGGAAACTTAGATTTAGAGTTGATTGACCGCGTTGAAACGGTCAGCAACGATGATGCTATCGATATGGCCCGTCGCTTAATGCAAGAAGAAGGTATTTTGGTCGGTATTTCATCGGGCGCCGCAGTGGTTGCCGCGAACCGTATCGCAGCATTACCGGAATTTGCGGATAAAACCATTGTCGTGGTATTACCCTCGGCAGCAGAGCGCTATTTATCTTCGGTATTGTTCCAAGGCCAATTTGGCGACGAAGAAAATATCCAATAATTTGTCAGCTTTCCATGTAAAAACCCGGTTTTGTCCGGGTTTTTTTATGCCTATTGTCCAAACTATTTACGGCTAATTATTCTCAGCTAACTCGCCGCGCTATCCCTTTAAGCTTCTGTTGCCTCAATTTCGGTGGCATTCATTGGATCAATTAAGTTAAGACTCAGTTCATAGTTTTTTAACGCCGAACTGACTTTTGTGATCCAGTTCGCTATAAAGTCATCACCTAAAGCCAATTAGCTCGTTTCTATGCCTTTTTACTCTGCTCCCCGCGATATCACCGCCTTTGATGCTAAATTTGAAGCTCAAAAAATTGCCTTCGGGCCCATCAGTTTCCAAGTGGCCCATTGCCTGCTGAAGTTCAATATTCTAGCCACTATCGATAAAGCGGGTGGGAATGGCATCACCTTGGCTGAATTGAGCCAATCCACCCAAGTGAGTGAGTACGCCCTAGGGGTATTACTCGATATGGGGCTCAGCATGGGTTTAGTCTGGCAAAAGGATGTAACTTATGTGCTAGATAAAACCGGATATTTTCTATTACATGACGATATGGCAGCAATCAATCTTAACTTTGTTCAGGATGTTTGCTACCAAGGTTTGTTCCAACTTGATAAGGCTCTCGCTGATGGAACCGCGGCGGGATTAGCCGTATTTGGGGAATGGAGCACTATCTATCCCGCCTTAAAAGATCTGCCACCTAAGGCGAAGGAAAGCTGGTTTGCCTTCGATCATTACTATTCAGACCATGCGTTTCCCGCCATTATCCCATTCGTTTTTAAGCATAACCCTAGACACTTAGTCGATATCGGCGGCAATACAGGCAAGTGGGCATTCACATGCTGCCAATACGATCCTGAGGTTGAGGTCACTATTATGGATTTTCCAGGCCAACTCGCGGTTGCCGCGCAGCAAGCAGCCAAGCAAGGATATTCATCACGGGTACACACCTTTGCGACGGATCTGCTAGATGAGTCCCTGCCCTTTGTTGAAGGTGCCGATACTTATTGGATGAGCCAGTTCCTCGATTGTTTCTCTAAATCACAGATCCTGAGCATTCTTAAACGCACCGCCAATGCCATGGCGCAAGACAGCCAGCTTTTTATTGTTGAAACCTTCTGGGATCGGCAGCCCTCGGCGGCTTCGGCTTACTGTGTCAATGCCACTAGCCTCTATTTTAGTGCTATGGCTAATGGCAATAGTCGCATGTATCACTCTAAGGACGTGTTGGCTTTACTACAGCAAGCAGGTTTATATGTTGATGAAGATACAGATAATTTAGGTCTTGGGCATACTCTACTACGCTGTAAACTCAAACCCATATAGTAAATTTTAATTACTTTACAAATAAATTTAATCAATTTTATTTATCAATATCTCAGACATACACTGACATTATCAAAACAGCGTCCTCTATCGGGCAATGTTAAGCAATGTCAGTATTGAGAGGTAAGTAAAATGACTTCAAAACGCAAACGCTGGACAGCAAAAGCCGCCAAATTACCTAGCCCAATGGCAGGGTTAGCACTCGCCATTGCTAGCTTAGGTTGGGCATTTGAAAGTATGCTACCGTCACTTAATGGCATGGGCCAACTCACTGGAGCCATTATAGCTTCGCTGCTGTTAGTGCTACTTAGCGGAAAGTTTTTACTCCATCCCAACATTTTAAAGGATGAACTGAGCCACCCTGTGATTGGCAGCGTGATCCCCACATTTGCCATGGCATTGATGGTTGTCTCAAACGTGCTCGGCCACTATTACGCCAATGCCGGCTTAGCACTATGGCTTGGGGCAATCTTTATCCATCTGATTTTTTTAGGGGCATTTATCTACTTTCGCGCGATCGATTTTAAGCTCGAACATATGGTGCCAAGTTGGTTTGTGCCCCCGATTGGCATCATAGTCGCGGCGGTTTCGTTCCCCGCCTCCGGTTATCAGTGGTTAGTGAATGCCATTTTAAGTTTCGGTATGCTGGCTTACCTCATCATGCTGCCGCTGATGCTCTACCGCTTAATTTTCTGTAAAGCCGTACCCGACGCAGCAAAACCCACGATTGCAATCCTTGCGGCCCCCGCAAGCCTATCCCTTGCGGGCTACTTAACCGTCACAGAGCAGCCTTCTATCGCCCTCGTCGCGCTGTTAGTGAGTATTGCTATCCTGATGACGAGCATTATCTACTTAGCATTCTTTCACCTGCTTAAACTCCCATTTAGCCCGGGATACGCCGCATTTACCTTTCCCATGGTCATTGGTGCCACTGCACTCTTTAAAACATCGGCATGGCTTGGGCAGTTTGACCAATTTAATCAATTAACTATGTGGATAAACTACTTAGCACGCTTCGAATTAGTGATTGCCACCTTAGTGGTGGTCTATGTATCACTGCGTTATCTGATACATTACTTCCCAGTGCCATTCACTCCACTAGCACCAAGAAGGGTATTAAATGCCCATTAAACCGAATGCAAGATGGCATAAACATAAGCAAGGATTCGATTTAAAAATCACAGTAAACATTTTATCTAACCGACTCAAATAGAATAAATGGGAGTGAATTTATATTCACTCCCATTTATTAATTAAACAACATTTAATACTGATAATATCTATTCCAAAAATAATACCTACCATCAGTCCAAAACAACCACAAAGTTTATTTAACGACAAAACAAGTTGGCGCGAAAAACAACCGCCAATTCAAACTATACCGTATACAAACCCTATTTAACCTCAAACAAAATATTCAAAGGTAAAATAAATCGAACGATTGACTATATCGCTCTCTTTTTATTTTTTAATTTAAACAAATAAAAAATATCGTAAAAATCACCACAACATATAGCCACAAAAAATAACACTAACAAACAAATTAATTTAAACAAATTAAAAACAATTAAACACAAAAATCAACAAAAACCCTATATATGTAGTTAATAAGTGATTATATTCGTATCAAATATACCGTAACAAACACCGTAAAATTCAAAATAAAACAATATATTAACACGGCGTATGCAAGTCACATTGTTGCACTTGTTATATTCTTGTGGTTATATCCTGAGCTTAATTAAATTGGGCACTGATTTATCACATTTGTACCAGTTTAATAAAAATAACAACTAAACAAATAACAAGTGTTAAGGGAGAATAAAAATGCGCGCAAATTCTACATTAGCCAAAGCTATTCGCTTTGCGTTAATAAGTGGTGCAACTACTGCAGCATTATCAACTTCAGCAATTTATGCTGCTGAAGATGGTGCAAAAGTTGAACGTATTGAAGTAACAGGTTCTCGTATTCAAAGAACCGACATGGAATCAGCATTACCTGTAACCGTGTTATCTGCTGAAGATATTGCCAAAACAGGTTTAAGTGATGTGTCAGCTGTATTAGCACAGATGCCATTTAACACTGCAGGAAGTTTCATTAGTGATTCAGGCAGTTCTGCCAGTAACCACGCTAGCTCAGGCATGCGGGGATTGGGTTCAAACCGCACTTTAACCTTGATCAACGGACGTCGTATTGCTCCCTCTGCGACTTTTGGTGGCGATGCAACTAACCTCAATTTAATTCCTATGGATGCCATTGAGCGTATTGAGATTTTACGTGACGGTGCATCAGCAATTTATGGTTCGGATGCTATCGGTGGTGTTATTAACATCATCCTCAAGAAGACATTCGATGGTCTTGCATTCGATGTGAAATACGGTAATCCAACCCAAGGTGGCCGAGACGAGAAATCTGCATCGATCACATTTGGCAATACTGACGATAAAAGCAGCAGCTTAATCATCCTCGAGCACAAGCAATTCGATCCCCTACAAGGTGGTCAACGCCCTCATTTAACCGCAAATTGGGATAAAAAATATGGCCGCAGTGGTTTATATGCACCAGAAGGTACATACCGCCCAGTAGCATCCCGCCCAGTTAAAGGAGCTGACGGCACATATGGAGATCCGGTATACACAGGATTACAAGTGCCAGGTAAAGACTGTCCTGCAGATCGTATTGTCACCAGTAAAGATGGTTCTGCGTGTGGCTTTAATCAGTTCGATGGCACAGACTATTTACCCGATCAAACAAAAGACTCACTATTCTCCAATATGACTTATCGCATCACCGATGAGCTAGAGTGGTTTGGTCAAGCTATCGTTATGCGTGATAAATCAATTACTTCTTCAACAGCACTATGGACACCCAATCTCTATATTGCCGCTGATAACCCATTGAACCCCACATTCGGCACAGCTAATGCTTCTGAAGTTCAGGCATATCACCGCTTGAAGGGCGTAGCCGATCGTAGTACCGAGTTTGATTCTAATGTTGTCGATATAGTTACAGGTCTAAACCTAGAGTTAGATGCAGGTACCTTAAACTGGTATATTCAATATTCAGATCAAATCGTAAACATTCAAACTGATTCTTACGTCTTTGAAGATAAGTTACAAGAAGCTGTAGATAAAGGTCTATACAACCCATTCGTTGAAGGTGGTAATGCTACCCAAGCGACTTTAGATACTTTCTTGCACACTGCAACACGCAAAGCAACCTCAAACACCACTGGTACCGCTTTATCATGGGCGGCGCTTGCTCCAATCTCCTTACCAGGCGGTGACTTAGGTTATGCTGTAGGTATGGAATACCAAAAAATCGAATACAAAGATACCCGTGATGCCCAACAAGCTGCAGGTAACGTATTAGGTACTTACGGTGGTGATTCTGCTGGCGATAGAAGCTATAAAGCGGCATTCGTTGAGTTAGAGCTCCCTATGTCAGACAGCCTAAATGTGAAGTTAGCGAGCCGTTACGATCAATATAGCTTGCCAGATGTAGGCCAATTATCTAGCTCTGTAAACCTACGTTACGAAGCGTTAGATAACTTAGTGTTGCGTGCTTCTTACGGTCAAGGTTTTAGAGCACCTTCTTTAGATGATTTGTTAGGTGAACCAGCAACCAGCTATGACTACGTCACTGACACAACCTTGTGCCAAAGCTTACCACCGGGGCAGCAAGCTGGTAACAAAGCGTGCGAAGATAACCAATATCTCCGTAAGAGCTCAGGTAATAAAGAACTAGATCCAGAAGAGTCTGCGCAATACTCTTTCGGTGCGGTATGGAATATTACAGAAGACATAGATCTAGTCGTTGATTACTACAACATTGAAATCAAAGACCAAGTAAGCTACATCGATTCACAGACTATCGTCGATTTAGAAGCCATCGGTGGTTTAGGTGCCTATGACCCTAACTATATCTACGTCAAACGTAAAGCTGACGGCACTATCGATGAGATCGGTGCGGGCAACATCAACATGGATGGTGTACAAACTTCGGGTCTTGACGTGTCCTTCACTTCAAACTTCGATTTAGGTGAAGCTGGTACGTTTAAGTTTGCTGTTGAAGGTACCTATGCACTTGAATTCTCTGAGCAAGCAAGTCCAATTGCTAAACGCTATGATGTTTTAGGCACTAAAGGTTATCCACCACTACGTTTCAACACTACATTTAGCTATGCTATTGATGATTTTTCTGCATCTTTAATTGCTAAATATATTGATTCCTATGATGGCGAAACACCACAACAGCAAGAGGCTGGCACTAATAAGCAAGACTTCGCATCCTTCACAACATGGGATATGACACTGAACTACGACTTTGACAGTTATGGTAAAGTCACAGTTGGTGCGCGTAACTTATTTGATGCAATGCCAACCGTTAACTACAGCTTAGGCTACCCTGGATACGATACTGATACCCACAATATCATTGGTCGTGTCGTGTTTGCAGGATATAAAGTTAAATTCTAATCTCCCTTTAGGTAGATAAAAAATAACAGCGTCAAACGGCATCCTCGGATGCCGTTTTTTTTACCTCGTAACCTAACCCCCAAATAATGTGCTGTATTTCCTTGCTTAAATACGCAAAATAATTCATATCGCTTTCAAACAATCACTCTGCATAAAAAGCACAATGTCACTTAATACCACACCACTAAAACAGTCATGCCCAGTGAAACTGGGCATGGTGAAAACACTAGATTATCTCAGCGAGGTAGCAATCAGATGTTATTTACTCTCTTGGCTATTTTTCGCCTTTTCAGTATGCAGTGGTGATGTAAAAAAATGGGGTTGATGGTTTTTTTGCGGATCGGGTAAGGCTATTTGTCCCTTCTCAATCCACCAGTAACCTAAACCAACAATCACACCGCCACCGACAATATTGCCTAAGGTCACAGGAATTAAATTATTGAATATAAAGTTCGCCACAGTTAAATCGGCAAATTGTGCTTGAGTAACCCCTAAAGACGCGAAGAACTCTGGGCTGGCGATAGATTGGATCATCATGCCCATAGGCACCATAAATAAGTTAGCGATACTGTGTTCAAAGCCACTACTGACGAACATAGCCACAGGTAAAATTAACAGTAACGATTTAGTCAGTACATCACGGCTGGCAAAGGTCATCCACACACCTAAACACACCAACATGTTACATAAAATGCCTAAACTAAAGGCTTGAACCCAAGTATGGTGCAGTTTGTGCTGTGCCACTTTAAGGGCATTTAATCCCCAGTTACCACCATCGAGATCATACATACCTGCGGCAGTGATCAAGCAAACCATCAACATAGCGCCGACAAAATTGCCAGCATACACGCGGCACCAACATTTGAGTAATTCAGCGCCAGTGACCTGTTTTTGTGCCCAAGCGACGGTACTGAGCACAGAACTGGTAAACAGTTCTCCACCGCAAACAACCACTAAAATTAACCCTAAACTAAAGGCTATCCCGCCAACGAAGCGGACTAAACCCCAAGACGCATCGCCTGCGTCAGTGGTTACGGTTATATAAAAAACAAAGGCTAAGGCAATAAATGCGCCTGCAAACACCGCTAAACCAAAGGATTGCCAAGGCGCTTTAACCACTTTGCTTGTACCATAAATTTCAGCCTGATGATAACAACTAAAGTGGGAAGAAACCTGCAGTGACTCATGGCCATTCGCAGACGCCTGTGAGGCGTTAGAGCGAGAGTCTTTCATAACTTAACTCCTGAACCAGATAAACGAACGCGAGCTTGCAACATAGGTCTCTCCTGCTACAGCGCCAAAGCGCAGATCAAACCAATCAAAATATACATAATGATGTGCTTAAATGATGATTCACTAAAGTCACGCTTTGTAACATATAAACATCCGTAGCCGTGATGCAGAGATAACTAAAGCGTGATGTTATTCACAGGGAAAATGTAAAAATTTTGAAGTTACAAACATAAATGGCCAATTGGTAAGACCAATCTTGACGAAGTTAAAGTGCATTACAATACCGTCTTTTCGTTCAACGTTGCCAAAAGATGAAACAGATTTAACCTCGTAACGTTTTGGCATGTCGTTAAATATTGTCTTTTTATATGAAGCTTTTTTGACTGGTACCAAGTTGTTATTAGAAAACTCACTTCAAAAAACATTCCACTACCAAGTAAACCACTATAGTTCACTTATTGGCCGTTACCACTTGGTACTTAGAAAAACAACGTGACTGCAACTAAGATAAGAGCGGCGTTTAACACATAAACATAAGGTACTATAAAAATCATTCGATACGATGATGGCTTTCCTGAGTTAAAAGCACGACAGTCTGCTGTAAAGGGCATTACAGTTAGCCGATTAAGGCCGATAAAAGCGTGCTTTAAACCTTATTGTGCTAAAAAAATGCTACCTCGCTAGCAAATTTAAGATTAACCGAGCACAAACTAGCCCGTTTAAGATGCGAGACAGTACTAGCTATGTTAATATGCTTACGGACAATTGGTCTTACCAATTTATAAAAAGAGTTATCGATACCGATAATCCAAGTTAAACGAAATAGTTGTCATCTTATCGGGTATCAATAGACAGACACTTGGTGTGATATACATCCCCAAGTTCCAGTTCCCATCATAGGGCGCCATCTTGAAGGGAGCTTTAATCAGGAATTAGCGATTGGCCTATACTCAACATGGTTTGCCCCATGAGCGCCAATGACCTTTATCTCAACCAAAAGGTATTAGTACGATGACCGACAAAACTGAACTGTTTGCCAACGCATGGGAAGGTTTTACCCCAGGTGATTGGAAATCTGAAGTCAATGTACGTGACTTTATCCAACAAAACTACGCTCCCTATGAAGGCGACGAATCATTTCTAGCCGGTGCCACCGAAGCGACCACAAAATTGTGGGACAAGGTAATGGAAGGCATTAAACAGGAAAACCGCACCCACGCTCCTGTTGATTTCGATACTAAGATGGTTTCCACCATCACCTCCCATGACGCTGGCTACATCAATAAAGAATTAGAAACTATCGTTGGTTTGCAAACCGATGCGCCGCTCAAACGCGCTATGTTGCCAAACGGTGGTATCCGTATGGTGGAAAGCTCCTGCGCCGCCTACGATCGCGTACTGGATGAAGATGTTAAATACATCTATTCAGAACTGCGTAAAACCCATAACCAAGGTGTATTCGATGTTTACACGCCAGAAATTATGGCTTGCCGTAAATCAGGCGTATTGACCGGTTTACCCGATGCCTATGGCCGTGGTCGTATTATTGGTGACTATCGCCGCGTTGCTCTCTACGGTATCGATTACCTGATGAAAGATAAATTTGCCCAATTTAGCTCACTGCAGGCGCAGTTCGAAGCGGGTGAAGATTTATCTAACGTTATCCAACTACGTGAAGAAATTGCCGAGCAGCACCGTGCATTAGGCCAGATGAAGAAAATGGCCGCTAAATACGGTTTCGATATTTCTCGCCCAGCGACCACTGCACAAGAAGCGATCCAATGGACTTACTTCGGTTACTTAGCCGCAGTGAAGAGCCAAAACGGCGCGGCGATGTCTTTAGGCCGTACCTCTTCATTCCTCGATATCTATATCGAACGCGATCTGAAAAATGGCACCTTAACTGAGCAACAAGCCCAGGAGATGATTGACCATTTCGTGATGAAACTGCGTATGGTGCGCTTCCTACGTACCCCTGAATACGATGAATTATTCTCAGGCGATCCAATTTGGGCAACCGAATCTATCGGCGGTATGGGCTTAGATGGCCGCACCCTAGTGACCAAATCAAGCTTCCGTTTCTTGAACACCCTTTACACCATGGGCCCAAGCCCTGAGCCAAACATCACAGTATTGTGGTCAGATAAACTGCCAATCGGTTTCAAAAAATATTGCGCAAAAGTGTCAATCGACACTAGCTCAATCCAATACGAAAACGATGACTTAATGCGTCCTGATTTCCAATCAGACGACTATGCAATCGCCTGTTGCGTGAGCCCAATGGTTGTGGGTAAACACATGCAGTTCTTCGGTGCTCGCGCTAACTTAGCGAAAACCATGCTGTATGCGATTAACGGCGGCGTAGACGAAAAACTGAAAATCCAAATCGCGCCTAAAGCAGACATGATCACAGACGAAGTGCTCAACTTTGATGATGTGATGAATCGCTTAGACGGTTTAATGGATTGGTTAGCGACTCAATATGTCACTGCACTGAACTCAATTCACTACATGCACGACAAGTACTCCTACGAAGCGGCCCTCATGGCGCTGCACGACAGAGACGTGCGTCGCACTATGGCCTGTGGTATTGCGGGGCTTTCAATCGCAGCCGACTCACTGTCAGCCATCAAGTTCGCTCAAGTTAAACCTGTGCGTGATGAAAATGGTATTGCCGTTGACTTTGAGATCAGCGGTGACTATCCAAAATTTGGTAACAACGACCCACGTGTTGACGATATCGCCTGTGACTTAGTTGAACGTTTTATGGCGAAAATTCGTGACCGTAAAATGTACCGCAACGCGATCCCAACGCAGTCAATTCTGACCATCACCTCAAACGTGGTTTATGGTAAGAAAACCGGTAACACCCCAGACGGTCGCCGCTCAGGTGCGCCATTTGCACCGGGTGCAAACCCTATGCATGGCCGTGATGAAAAAGGCGCAATCGCCTCGTTAACCTCAGTGGCTAAACTGCCTTTTGCCCACGCACAGGACGGTATCTCTTATACTTTCTCTATCGTACCTAATGCTCTAGGTAAAGACGAAGATGGTCGTCGCACTAACTTAGCGGCACTGATGGACGGTTATTTTGCCCATAACGAAGGACATGAAGGTGGCCAACACTTGAACGTCAACGTGATGAACCGTGAAATGCTTGAGGATGCCGTGGTTAACCCAGACAAGTATCCACAACTGACCATCCGTGTTTCTGGCTACGCAGTGCGTTTTAACTCACTGACGCCAGAACAGCAACAAGATGTGATCACGCGTACATTCACAAAAGGTCTGTAAGCTAAATTAGTTAAGGCTGTAGTACAATGTGCTACAGCCTCACTTATTTAAACAGGAGTCACAATGGCAGTTACCGGTCGGATCCACTCAGTGGAATCCTTTGGCACAGTAGATGGTCCAGGCATACGGTTTATCGCCTTTATGCAGGGCTGCTTAATGCGCTGCCAATATTGCCATAACCGTGACACTTGGGATCTTGATGGTGGCAAAGAAGTGCAGGTCGAAGAGTTAATGAGCCAAATCATCAGCTATCGACCTTTTCTCGATGCCAGTAATGGCGGCGTCACCGCCAGTGGTGGCGAAGCCATTTTACAGGCCGAATTCGTCGCCGAATTATTTAAAGCCTGCAAAAAAGAAGGCATTCATACTTGCTTAGATACCAATGGTTTTGTGCGTAAGTACACGCCCATCATCGACGAGTTACTGGACCATACCGATTTAGTCCTGCTCGATATCAAGCAAATGAATGACGACAAACATATAGAGTTAACTAAGGTCAGTAATCACAGAACCCTGCAGTTTGCGCAGTATCTGGCAGAGCGCAACCAAGCAACATGGATACGTTATGTGGTGGTGGGCGGATTTACCGATGATGAAGCATCGGCGTTACAGCTAGCCGAGTTTATCAAGCCCATGAAAAACGTTGAAAAGGTAGAGTTACTGCCCTACCACGAGCTCGGTAAACACAAATGGGAAGCCATGGGAGAAACCTATCAACTCGACGGCGTATCACCACCGAGCCGGGAGACCATGGAAAAGATCAAAACCGTTTTTGCTCAGCAAGGGATAAACGCAGTTTATTAGTGGCACAAACAATCACTAGAGTTCTTCCCAATAACTGGCATCTAAGCGTTCAAAGGCTATTTTTAAGATAAGCGCCATATCGAGGTAACAGGCTTTAGCACCTAAGGTATGGCAATGAATGCCCATGGAAGACAATTTCGCACTCAACTGATTACTCCAGTCGAATAGCGATAAGGGTAATGGATGGCGCGCACGCCAACCTAACCACAATAAACCCTGTATAGGCAGGCTAATAAAGAATAACGCGATAGTGAGTGCTTGGGGCAAAAATGCCCAGCCGTGAAGATATAACTGGCTCACACTCGCAAAAACCGCCAGCACTGGCATCACCAGAATGGCAAGCTGAGTGGCGCGCACTACCCGATACTCAGGAAAATACAAACCCAGTTGTCTAACCATAGGCCACGTCTTCATATAACGACGACCGTCCCCTAAGGTTTTGAGAATATTAATACTCAATTTTAGACACCTACTACAATGGAACACTGCTTTTACCATAGCACAATCTGGCACTTCGCCCCAAGACTGTGACGGCAAATACTAGTGAATTCCGAGATTTTTGAATCGTTAAATTAAACACAATGGCAAAAGGTTTACACATGTCTAATAAACTGGTTTTAGTACTTAATTGCGGTAGCTCATCACTCAAATTTGCCATCATTGACGCGCAAACAGGTGACGATCAGATCTCTGGCCTAGCCGAGTGTTTTGGCTTAGAAGATTCACGCATTAAATGGAAAATTAACGGCGAAAAGCATGAAGCAGCCCTAGGTGCATTCACCGCGCACCGTGAAGCCGTTGAATTTATTGTTAATAAAATTCTTGCAGGCCAGCCAGAGCTAGCTGCACAAATTCAAGCCGTTGGTCATCGTATCGTGCACGGCGGTGAGAAGTTCACTCGTTCAGTGATTATCGACGAGCATGTCATTAAAGGCATTGAAGAGTGTTCATCCCTCGCGCCACTGCATAATCCTGCTCATCTTATCGGTATTCGCGCGGCGATTGCTTCTTTCCCTAAACTTCCGCAAGTGGCAGTATTTGATACCGCATTCCACCAAAGTATGCCGGAGCGCGCCTACGTTTATGCCCTGCCATACAAGTTATACCGTGAGCATGGGATCCGCCGTTATGGTATGCATGGCACTAGCCATTTATTCGTGAGCCGTGAAGCTGCGAAAATGCTCAACAAACCCTTAGCCGAAACCAATGTGATCTGCGCCCATTTAGGTAATGGCGCCTCTGTCACCGCGGTAAAAGGCGGCAAAAGTATCGATACTTCAATGGGGTTAACACCACTCGAAGGCTTAGTAATGGGTACGCGCTGCGGCGATATCGATCCCTCTATTATCTACCACTTAGTGCATCAATTAGGTTACACCCTAGAAGAAGTGAACAACCTGATGAACAAGCAAAGTGGTTTACTGGGTATTTCTGAACTGACTAACGATTGCCGCGGCATCGAAGAAGGTTATGCCGATGGCCATAAAGGCGCGACCTTAGCTCTAGAAATCTTCTGCTACCGCTTAGCTAAGTACATCGCCTCTTACACTGTGCCGCTCGGCCGTTTAGATGCAGTCGTCTTCACTGGCGGCATTGGTGAAAACTCAGAACTCATTCGTGAAAAAGTGCTCAACATGCTGGAAATCTTTAATTTCCATGTCGATAGTGAGCGCAATAAAGCGGCTCGTTTCGGTAAAAAAGGCATCATCACCCAGGATAACAGTACAGTGGCCATGGTGATCCCAACCAATGAAGAGTGGGTTATCGCCGAAGACGCCATCCAACTTATCACTAAATAATAAGATGACCTAAGCCGTTTGCTCACCCAAACGGCTTTATTGTTAGCGACCTATAGTTAATACATTTACAAGCAATTTCGCAGATATTGATCTGCCAAAAACCATCGAACTTAGAGGTTTTTATGTCCCGAAATATTATGTTAATTCCCATAGGCACAGGTGTTGGCCTGACCTCCTTAAGCCTTGGGATGGTGCGAGCCTTAGAGCGTCATGGGGTTAAAGTACAATTCTTTAAACCTATTTCCCAACTTCGTCCGAATGATAATGGTCCAGAACGCTCGACCACCATTTTAAGCAAATCCCCCACAGTCAATCCGTTAGAGCCCTTCGATATGGCCCATGCGGAAGCCTTAATTCGTGCCGATCAAACCGATGTTTTGATGGAACAAATCATTGCCCGTACTGCGGAATGTGCCAGCAATACTGAAACCCTTATAGTCGAAGGTTTAGTCCCAACCCGTAATCATCCCTTCGCCGACGATGTGAACTACGCCATCGCTAAAGCCATGGATGCGGATGTGATCTTTATCGCCACACCGGGTAGCGACACCCCAACAGGCCTAATGAATCGCCTCGAAATCGCCTATAACTCTTGGGGTGGCAAAAAGAACAAACGTCTAATTGGCGCAGTGATCAACAAAATTGGCGCGCCAGTAGACGATGAAGGTCGCGCACGCCCCGATTTATCGGAAGTATTTGATCACCATGGTGTTCAACGTTCCGATGCGGCCAGTATGTTCCAGCTTCCGGGTAAGAGCCCACTGCGGATCTTAGGCAGCGTGCCCTACAATCTCGATTTAGTCGCGCCCCGAGCCTCAGATCTTGCCAAGCATTTACGCGCACGCATTCTAAATGCCGGTGAAATGCACACTCGCCGTCTACGTAAAGTGACCTTCTGCGCGCGCAGTATCCCCAATATGGTTAACCATATTAAAACGGACTCCCTGCTGGTGACCTCGGGCGACCGCTCGGATGTGATCGTATCTGCCTGTCTCGCCGCCATGAACGGCGTAAAGATTGGGGCCCTGCTGCTTACTGGTAGCTACGAGCCTGAGCCAGAAATCCTCAAGCTCTGTGAGCAAGCCTTTGAGACAGGTCTACCTGTATTTTTAATTGATACAAACACTTGGCAGACCTCGTTGAATATTCAACGCTTCGACCATGAAGTGCCCGTCGATGACGCTGTGCGCATCGATTTAGTGCAAGATTATGTGGCAAGCCACATCGACCAAACTTGGATTGAAAGCGTTACCAAAAATTCACCACGGGAACATCGCCTGTCACCACCCGCCTTCCGTTACAAGTTAACCGAACTGGCGCGCGCCGCCCACAAAACCGTGGTGCTGCCTGAAGGTGATGAACCACGTACGATCAAAGCCGCTGCCATCTGTGCTGAACGTGGTATCGCGCGCTGCGTACTCTTAGGTAAAAAAGAGGAAATCCTGCGTATCGCGGCGCAGCAAGATGTCGTGCTTGGCGAAGGCGTGGTGATTATCGATCCTGAAGAAGTGCGCGATCGTTACGTGGAACCTATGTTAGATCTGCGTCGTAGTAAAGGTTTGACCGAAGTCGTTGCCAAAGAACAGTTAGAAGACAACATGGTGCTTGGCACTATGATGCTGGCACAAAATGAAGTCGATGGCATTGTCTCTGGCGCGGTTAACACCACCGCCAACACCATCCGTCCACCGCTACAATTAATCAAAACCGCACCGGGTTCAAGCTTAGTTTCATCTATTTTCTTTATGTTGATGCCAGACCAAGTGTTAGTTTACGGTGACTGTGCCATTAACCCCGATCCCAATGCCGAGCAGTTGGCTGATATTGCCATTCAATCGGCAGAGTCTGCAAAAGCCTTTGGTATCGAGCCAAGAGTGGCGATGATCAGCTACTCAACGGGGAATTCTGGCACGGGTTCAGATGTGGATAAAGTCCGTGAAGCGACTCGCATCGCCAAGGAAAAACGCCCAGATCTGATTATCGATGGTCCATTGCAATACGATGCGGCGGTTATGCCAAACGTTGCCCGCTCTAAGGCGCCTAATAGCCCTGTCGCGGGTCAAGCAACGGTATTCGTGTTCCCAGATCTCAATACTGGTAACACCACATACAAAGCCGTACAGCGAAGCGCCGACCTTATCAGTATCGGCCCTATGCTGCAGGGAATGCGTAAGCCTGTGAATGACTTATCCCGCGGCGCGTTAGTCGATGATATCGTCTACACCATCGCATTAACAGCAATCCAAGCTTCGCAAAATGATGCCACTAAAGGCTAATAGATAATTTGAACGTTTATTAACCTAAAAAGCACCGACAACTGTCGGTGCTTTTTTGTATGGGCTTTTTAAATAAACCTTGGCAGCGTACGGCGCAAATAGGACAGAAGGAAAAACTAAGGAACACTCCTTTAACGAAGCAAATCGCTGTTAAATGGCATTAAGCATTGTGAATAGAGTTGGTCATTCGAGGAAAATATCCACAAGGAAATAGGAGTTTTAGCAGAAAATAGAAAAGCGTCACTTTTTAACCAGCAGGTAAAGCAAGACAATATCAGTGACTTACAAAGTATCACTAAAGTCTTCAACATACTTTTCCACAGATTCTGTGGATAACCTTTTGAGCATATCCTTTAGTATATGCCACAGTGTTCTCCCTTAAGTCAATCCATTTTTCATCCACGGCTAAATTATTACAAAACTTGAACATGGACGCTAAAATCGCGATACTTAACAACAAATTCCGATAACTAAACGCTATGCGAACCCTATTCCTTCTCTGTTTACTATTTCTGTTTAGTTGTGGCGATCCCAGTGATAAGGAAAAGCCTACACTTACCCCTGAAGAAGTCAGTCTTGGTTTTTTTCGCGCGATTTATGTCGATCGTGATGTCGAGAAAGCAAAGCAATACGTTAATGATCCACTTAAAGAAGTGCTCACCCATTACTATATTGCAGCTGCGGTGCAGCGTAATATGCTCAGCCTCTCTATGACCAATGTCGAGATGGAGATTGACGATATTGATATCGACTTTTTCCGTAAATTCACTAAAGACGTTATTGTCGTGATTAAAATGAAGGGGCTTAAAGGTGGTCAGCCTTGGATAGACGACAGATCGATTCGCCTACATAAAATTGGCAATCAGTGGATTATTGTTGAGATCATGCCCGAAAAACGCAAAGTCAATGGCTAAGGCCTACCCTCGTGGGTCAAGAGGGCAAATTAGCCCTGTTTGTCATACCCCGCACATTCAAAGGGCTAATCCAGAACAGATAAAAAAATAGCAACCCTAGGGTTGCTATTTCAATATGCTTGTTTTGTTATTTCTGACTCATAATTACCGTCAAGCTAATATTCAAATTAAGCTTGGATCACTTCTTCTTCACTTTCAGCAGGTAAAGACGTCAGTACATCGTCTTTTACTTGGTAGTAAGCGTTTTCGTATTCATGAACTTCCATAACAACTCCTGCTCGATTTTGTAAGGTCGCAAAGGCATGCCGTTCTATGCTGACATTTTGCCCATGAGGAAAGGGAATTTCCGTGGCCGCGAGTATATCAAAGCTCAATACGGAATTACAGAAAACTTTCAGTTCCGTTTTATAAAAGAAGATGAAAACACTCTAATTTGGCATTTAAAGTCAAGATTAAGGATTGAATAATGAAAGTCTTTCAGCCCATTCCTCACTCAATATACATTTACGCTATTAACAGCGCTGGCTTACAAATAAAGAATCTTGGGAAAACGTGCGCTAGCTGCTATCAATTAAATAATGATGCGAGTAGGAGGCCGATATGAACGCTCTCATTGAACTTGAAGCCACTAAGCTAACGACATTATTTAGCCACGGTGATGTATTAGGGATCCGTATGTTTATGGAGCATATGAATATCCCATTGGATGTTCAGGATAGGCTTTATGATGAAATTTCAGCACTAAAACATCTAGACCAAAATCAGGTGAGTCAAGTGATTGAAACCTTTGGCCAGTCACTGTTGTCGGAGCGGCTAAGCTACTAAGCACTAAAAGAATTAGTACTAAAAGCATCAGTACTAAGTGAATACTTGCCTAAGTGACTGACTTGACAAGCCCCATCTTGTGTCACTTATAACAAAGGCCAGTGAGACTGGCCTTTAGGTTTAGCAGCATTAAGCCGTGTTCAATCACATTATCCCTTTAATCGATAGCGTAACACTTTCAGTGATTTCTCCTCGGACACATCAATAAATGCAGCGGGATTGGCCAGTCTTTCGATATATTCTAGGGCTGGAGCGGCCTCTTCGACCTGCTGGCGCAGGAAATGAGTATCGAGTTCAGGGGCATTTAAGCAAAGCAGCACTTCACCATTATCGGCAAGTAACTCGGGTAACCGACGAATAAGACGCACATAATCCTTAGTCGCCACAAAACTGCCCTTCTGATTACTAGGAGGATCGGCAACGATAATCCCATAGGGGCCGAGTTTTTTCAGCTTTCCCCATGACTTAAAGATATCGTGGCCCAGAAAACGTGCTCCAGCACTGAAACCGTTGAGCAAATGGTTTTGCTTACCGATCGCCAGCGCCCCTTTGCTCATATCCATATTAACCACTTCATCGGCACCACCTTGTAGCGCCGCAACGGAAAAACCACAGGTATAGGCAAATAGATTCAGCACTTTTTTATGGCGCGCATTCTCCCTCACCCATTGGCGACCATTAGCCATGTCGAGGAATAATCCGTGATTCTGGCCACGCATCAAATGCACTTGGAAACGGGCGCCATTCTCACTCACCACATGGGGTTCGGGCACTTCACCCGCCAGCAATTGGCAAAATGTTTCGCCGGCACTGCGGTACTGATACACAAGGTTTAACGGGGTTGATGGATGCAGCGCTTGCCAACGCGCTGCAATGGCTTGATGGCAAACCGATAAATCCGCCTCTTCCAGTGGAGTAAAACTGGTTAATAACAATACTGGTGCAAACCAATCCAAACACAAATGTTCACTGCCGACATAATGTCCACCGCGACCATGGAATAGCCGCGCTGCATCTTCACCTAGCTCAATTGACGCCAGTGCTTGTATAAAACTTTGCATTATCTACTACTTAATCTCTGTTGAATGGGTGTCGGCGCTTTCGCCAACCGAATTGGCTGTATCAGGGTTAAGCACGAGCTTATCATCCACATCATCCGATAATAGGATGGCTAACCAGCCACCACTCTTACTCGATTCCAGGGCAATTTTGACCACCATAGTCAATGGCACTGAAAGCAACATACCCACAGATCCAAGTAGCCAACCCCAAAAAATTAACGATAGAAAGACTACTAATGTGGAAAGCCCTAGGCCACGGCCCATAAATTTGGGTTCAACCACATTGCCCATCACCATATTGGCCCCCAGATACAAAAGGGCTGTGCCCCCCGCCGCCGCAGGGCCCAATTGGACAAAGGCCAACAAAACGGCAGGAATAGCCGCAATAATTGAACCTATGTTAGGGATATAGTTGAATAAAAAGGCAATAACAGCCCATAGCAGCGCGTAATCCACCCCGATAACCGCAAGCCCAACGCCGACAATCAAGCCCGTCGCTAGACTGACTAAGGTCTTAATCACCATATATTGATTCACCGACTGCAAGAAGCGGTCAATCTGCTGCAAACGCATGTCGGGATCGTCCAATGCCAAATGCAGTTTTTTCGGTAACGACTGAGCTTCGAACAACATAAAGACTATGGTGAGAATGATCAGGAATAAGTTGGCCATCACATTGCCCACACCAGAGAGCATATTGGTGGTCATAGATAGAGCCATGCCAGGGTCGAAATAGGCTAAAAACTGATCCTTAGATATCTGGATATTTAA
Organism: Shewanella sp. KJ2020; assembly: GCF_024197625.1. NCBI lineage: Bacteria > Pseudomonadati > Pseudomonadota > Gammaproteobacteria > Alteromonadales > Shewanellaceae > Shewanella > Shewanella sp. KJ2020. The sequence continues at coordinate 55,711 of NZ_JAKUKD010000007.1, forward strand.
GGCATGTAACTTACTTAATATCCAGGCAAATTGCTCGACTAACTGCACGCGATAGTAAGGTAATTGCTTGGAAAACTCATTGATTGAACTGCCCACAAGGGAAGCTAACCACAGCCCCATCAACACAATAAAGCACATCAGCAGGATCACGGCTAACCATTTAGGCACCCGATATTTGGTCATTTGGCCAATGGCAGGATTACAGATCACCGCAATAAAACTCGATAGCACAAAGGGTACGACAATTGGACTCGCGGCCTTTATCCCGGCCAAAATAATCACTACAAAAGCCATCACCGCAAAACCGCGATAGGCTGCAGAGGGCGCATTAGCTCGCGTCATTTATTAAAAATCCTTCTTGATCTTAGATAAAATTGTTAGGCTAGCGCGAGAAAAAATGATTATCTCATGCACCTAAGACTTAAATAGCAACCTATCATTATGAAACCAGAAACCGCGATTATACGCATTAAAAACTTAAGACTTCGCACTTTTATCGGTATCAAAGAAGATGAAATTCAAAATAGGCAGGATGTGATAGTCAATGTCATCATCCATTATTGTGCCGAACATGCCCGTAACAGTGATAATGTTGAAGATGCGCTCAATTACCGTACTATTACCAAAAAAATTATAGCGTTAATTGAGAACAACCGTTTTTCATTACTCGAAAACCTCACCAGCCAAACGCTGGCCATCGCCAGTGAACACCCTTGGGTGGAGTTTGCCAGTGTCGAAATCGATAAACCCCATGCACTACGCTTTGCCGATTCAGTCTCTATGGAGTTGTGTTATCAAAAATAATTCCACGAAAAATACCCAGACTCAGTGATCGCTACACGCTGTATTCCGGTATATATACCCAAACAACCTGAAGATGCAGGATTCAAGTAGCTTGGGTATATCACAGAGCTAAACCGATAAGAGAGGTTCCATGAATATACTGATCACTGGCGCAAGCGGCTTTATTGGCAGCCAACTAGTAAACCTGTTGGCTGGCGAACACCAATTAACCATACTGTCACGCCATCCCGCCACGACTCGACAATCACTGGGCGCTAACCACCAATACCTTACCAGCCTCAATGATATTGACGATTTAAATCACTTCGATGCCGTAGTGAACTTAGCGGGCGAACCTATCGTTGCTAAGCGCTGGAGCAAACGTCAAAAACAAGTGATTTGCGCCAGTCGCTGGAATATCACCGCAAGACTGAGTCAACTGATAAAACAAAGCACAAACCCGCCTAAGGTGATGGTGAGTGGCTCAGCCATTGGTTTTTATGGTCGCCAAGGTGAGCAACGTTTAGATGAAGCTAGCCTGCCCCACATCGAGTTCAGCCATGAGATTTGCAGCACATGGGAACAGTTAGCCCAGGACGCCGCATCGGATAAAACCCGCGTCTGTATCATCCGGATTGGAATCGTGCTTGGCCAAGGTGGCGCACTTGCTAAAATGCTGCCCCCCTTCAAACTCGGCCTCGGAGGCCCCATTGGGCATGGTCGCCAAGGGATGAGCTGGATACATATTGATGATGTTATTGCACTTATCGACTTTTTACTCAACCAGGAAAATTGCCAAGGGATATTCAATGCGACAGCGCCCAATCCCGTGAGCAATGGTGAATTTGCCAAGACCTTAGGTAAAGTACTTAACCGCCCAGCCCTGCTCACAACCCCACCACTGGCGCTGCGACTCGCGATGGGGGAAATGTCAGAGCTCCTTACCGAGGGCCAATTTGTTATCCCTAAACGGGCACTCGAAGCGGGTTATATATTCAAATACAGCGAACTTGAAGCGGCATTAACGAGTATTGTTACAAATTAAGTAAACTAAATAGCGGCCCCTTGGCGATCAACGTCACTATCCGCTAAGGGATACTTAAACTAATAACTTAAAAAATAAGGCATAAATAGGGCTAATCGCCCCTTCACATTGGCTCTTCCACCCAAACTGTAGATGCAATACTTTAAATAACAGTCGAAAAACATTATCGCAACAACATGATTTATAAGATAATTTAACGACTAATGCGACATTTTCTGTTAAACTCACCGCAACTTGCTTACCAAAGTGGTCATATCGAGCCTTCATACGAACGACTGATATTGGCCAGAGCAAGACTCAAACTGGCCACGAGATCGCCAGAATGATCCCCAAATACGAGCTATCTCGTTAACGATACGGATCTGTTAACCCACTACGGTTCATATTCGCGCTTATTCATCCTGCATTAGGATTGACTGGGGCTTGTCCTCAATATCGGCGCTTAACATCCAGCATTAGCAGGTACTTAATAACAAGATGGGTCACCCTCTGCTTTCGTTAGCGCTGAGGTATTCCCACATAAGACAGTTTGTAAGGAATTATCATGCACACCACTTATACCATTGGCGAGCTAGAGTCGTTCTTGATTGCTATTTTCGTGCTGTTTATCGGCCACTCTATCAACCGCCATGTACGTGTCTTTAGACAATATAATATTCCCGAGCCCATAGTTGGGGGACTCGTTATCGCCGCCGCGGTTGCCTTCCTTCACATTCAAGATATCAGCCTCAGCTTCAGCCTATCGCTGCAAAACATCTTAATGTTGATGTTTTTCAGCACAATAGGATTATCCGCTAACTATAAGCTTTTGCTCAGTGGCGGTAAGAAAGTGTTTATCTTCCTCGGTGTCGCCTCGTTTTACATCGTTATCCAAAATGCCGTTGGAGTCAGCCTAGCGAGTCTATTAGGCTTAGATCCTATTATGGGGCTCATTGCGGGTTCAATCACCCTCTCTGGCGGCCATGGTACGGGCGTGGCTTGGTCACAAACCTTTGCCGAAAACTATGGTATTAACACCCTCGAATTTGCGATGGCAGCCGCAACCTTTGGCCTAGTGATGGGCGGCATTATAGGCGGGCCTGTCGCGCAGCGCCTGATCGGAAAACACCATCTTGTGTCGCAGTATGGTATTGGCCGCAAACACCATACTGAGCATCCCCAATTGATCACCTACGACCAGTTAGAAGAAGATCAGGTCACGGCTAAAACCGTATTAGAAACCCTTTTTGTGCTGCTCTTGTGTGTTGCTGGTGCCAAATGGATCACGGTACTTGTAGGGCTATCGGGTATTGCTTGGTTAAAAATGCCGGACTTTGTCTATGCCCTATTTTTAGGCGTACTCATAGCCAATATTACCGAGCTCACCCGAGGCTATAAACCCCATACCGAGAGTATCGATGTGATAGGCACTGTCGCACTGTCACTCTTCCTCTCCATGGCATTGATGAACCTAAAATTATGGGAAATTTTTGACTTAGCTATCCCACTACTCGTGATCTTATTGGTACAAACAGCAGTGTTGGCGGTTTTTGCCTATTACGTGACATTTAGAGTGATGGGCAGTAATTACGATGCGGCGGTGATCACTGGCGGCCACTGCGGCTTTGGTATGGGCGCAACGCCAACGGCGGTGATGAATATGGGAGCGCTGGTATCTCGTACAGGGCCTTCGCCCCAAGCCTTTATGGTGGTGCCGATCGTCGGGGCCTTCTTTATCGACATAGTTAACTTGATAGTCTTGCAGGGTTATCTTAGCTTTATGAAGTAGCCATTTATCATTGGCCATAAAAGGGGCGCCCATTGCGGCGCCCTTTTCATAACTGAAAATAACTCAGGCTAGAACGCGCGCATTAAGCGTTCGGCTCGAGGTAAGTAGTGGTCGTCATAATCGAGGGAGAAAATGACGGAACTTGAACGGCCGACTATCTCACCCCGGGGGACAAAACCGATAACCCGAGAGTCGGCGCTATTATCTCGATTATCCCCTAAGGCCAGATAATGTGCGTCCGGCACAGTGACAGGCCCAAAATTAGCAAGGCTTGAGGGGACTGCATTAAGCCTAATACTGTGGGCCATACCGAGTAAATCCTCCTGCATTTCAATGACGTCCGCCGGAGCATAGGCACTCAGGGCTTGGGAGCGATAATCCAAAGGCTCACCATTTAAATACAAACGATTATCCCGCATCATCACAGTATCTCCCGGCAAGGCGATCACCCGCTTAATCAGTTTTTTATCGGCCTTTTTCGAGTCAAACACCACTATATCTCCGCGTGCGGGATCCGCCAGTTTCACTAGGGCGATATGGGTAAAGGGCAGCCTAAGATCGTAGGCCATCTTATTCACCCAAATACGATCACCCTCGACGATAGTCGGCAGCATAGAGCCCGTTGGTACTGTATTCCAATCGGCCACGGCGCTTCTAAACACTAACATTAAGCCAATAAACAGCAAAAAGGAGCGGTTATCCTTAAGCAATGTTGTTATTCCTTTGAACATAGTTTTCCCTCAATAATTGTTCGCCAGTGCAATCAAGCACTGGCTGCCCACCTTTAACTAATTGCCCACCTTTAAAAGCTCAGAGCACGATTGATTGAGCAATTGGCGGCAACGCCATACGCCGAGTAAGGCCACCAGCAAGGCGCCTGAAACAGGGGCGATCCCCCACCAAGGCCAGTGCATATACACATTAAGTTCAAATACTTGGGTCTTAAGTAGATAGAGCGCAAATTCGGCAACTATCACGGCTAACACACCCGCAATTGCGCCCAGTAAAGCGAACTCTAACCCCGTTGCACTGCGCAATAGCCATCCCGAAGCGCCGAAGGTGCGCAGCACAGCTAATTCCCGTTGCCGAGTCGCCATACCAGCCTCAGTCTGGGCAATCAAAACTAAGGCACTGGCGAATAATACCAGCACCAGTACTAAGGTCAGTGACAATGACACTTGCTCGATGATCTGTCTAAGCTGGCCCACCATAGCACCAACATCTATGATAGAAATGGTCGGAAATTGCTGAATAAGCGCTAGGATCACCGCATCCTTAGGCGTGCCATCTGCACTCATCGTTTGACCGTTTGTTGCTTGGCCATTTGTTGACAGGTCATTCGTAGCTTGCTGATCATTCAGATAGAAACTCGCCATCGAGGTATAAGCAAAGGGCGCTAAGGCCTCCTCGGTAAAAATCATAAAGAAATTTGGCTGCAGCGTTTCCCAGTGCACGGCGCGAATACTGGCAACTTTAACCGTGAGCTCCTGATTATCAATCATATAAGTCAGCTTATCGCCAAGACCAATACCTAAACGTTCCGCCACGCCGGACTCCACCGACACTTCATCGGCGGCTTGATTAAAGTGACCTTCCAGTAGCTCATTATTCGCGGGCAGGGTTTTGCGCCAAGTCAGATTAAGCTCCCTTGAAATGCCCACTCTGCCCTGCTCGCCCGCCTCAGCCTGCTCATTTGAGATCAGTGTTTCACCGTTAATTTGAGTTAAACGGCCGCGGATCACAGGATAAATGTCCGTCGCTGCTATGCCCTTAGCCGTCATAAAATCATTCAAGGGCTTAGCATCGTCTGGTGCGATATTAACAAGGAAGTAATTAGGCGCATTTTCGGGCAGCTGTTTCTGCCACTCATTAAGCAAATCCTGCCTTAGGGCGAGGATAGTTAATAGCAATACCAAGGCGGCGCTAAAGCCAACCAATTGCACCGCATTTTGCCGGGCACGACGCCTAAGCCCCGCCAGTGCCAATTGCAAGGGGTTGGTGGTTTTCATGCCGACACTGTGACCTAGGCGTATCATCACAAACCCAAGCACACTTAACAGCGCACCGAGCAGCAATACCGCACTGACGACAGTCAGGGTCAAAGGCCAGCTTTGGGAATACAAATACCCCAGCAGCGTCATTGCCCCTAAGCTCAGTAAGAAATGCAGCCACATGCCAAGCTGTAACCCTTCCAACTGACGCTGCAACACCCGTAGCGGTGGGATCGCCAATAATCGCAACAATGGATAGGCCGAAAACATAAAGGCGCTGATAAGCCCGGTACCAATACCAAGCAGCAATGGTCGAGTGAGCGGCGGTGAATAGGCGGCAATTTCAGCGGGTAGAAGATGACTAATACTAAAATCGAGCAGTGCACCGCCCAGCAGGCCCAAACCAATGCCGAGTAAGGTCACCAACAGCAAATGCATCCCAAACAATAGCCGAATTTGCTTTGCCGAGGCGCCAAAGGTTTTCAGCATGGCCACCACATCGTAATGACGCTGGCAATAACGTTGGGCGGCAATCCCGATTGCAGCGCAGGCTAGCGCTATACCAAGTAAACTTGCGAGCAGCAAAAATCGCTCCGCTCGCTTAACCGCACCCGCGATGGGCGAGTCACCGGATTGCACATCGACCCAGCGCTGGGAGCTATTTAATAGCGGTTTAACACTTTGCTCAAAGGCCGTAAGCGAGGCTTCATCCCCCGTAAATTGATACAGATAGGTTACCCGGCTGCCCGGCTGGATCACCCCAGTTTTGGCCACATCCTCTATCCGCATCAAGACCACGGGTGACGAGGCGAAGGGATTAAAACCCGCATCGGGTAAACGGCTGATCTCATTACTGAGCACAAATTCACTGTTACCTAGCTCGATGGATTTGGGATAACCTAAGAGTCCACCTAGGCGCGTCTCAAACCAGATCTCATCCGCTTGGGGTAGCCCCTGGGTTTTACCGCTGGTGAGTTCAATGTCTCCCTTGAGTGGGTAACCCGCTTCAACCGCACGCACTGTGACTAATTGAAACTTATCTCCCGAATACACCATAGAATTAAATTGCATGTTAGTCACATGCTTAAGCCCGAGACTTTCGGCAGTGGCTAAAATTGCCGCATCAATTTTAACCGGTGAATCGATAATCCTATCGGCGGCGATAAATTGGGTCGCTTGCCCATTAATAGCCACTTGCAGACGTTCACTCACCCGCGCAAGCCCACTCACTGACAACACCGCGAGCGTAATAGCGAGGATAATCAATAATAATTGCCCTTGCTGTAACTCGCGCTTAAACAGGCGCCATGCCAAACTTAACTCCATAATTAAGCCTCCTTGGCATTAGCTAAGGGTGTAGTATCAAATGAAGACTGAATGCTCTCTTCCTGGAGATGGCCGTTATCCATCACCAGTTGCCGCTGACAACGCTTAGCCAATTGCAGATCGTGGGTGACAAGGATAAGTGTGGTATGGCTTTCCTGATTGAGTTCAAACAACATATCGGCAATTTTATGGCCGTTAACCCCATCTAAATTACCCGTAGGTTCATCGGCAAACAGCACCTTAGGCTCACAGATAAAGGCGCGGGCAATCGCCACCCTTTGCTGCTCGCCGCCCGAAAGTTGCTTAGGTAAATGGGTTAAACGGTGGGATAAGCCGACCCGCTCCAGCATAGCCTGCGCTTTTTCCTTGGCATTTTTTACGCCAGCAAGCTCGGCGGGTAACATTACGTTCTCGAGTGCCGTTAGGGTATCTACCAACATAAAGGATTGAAAAATAAAGCTGACCTTCTGTTTACGCAGCGCGGCTTTTTGCTCTTCATTAAGCGGTGATAACGCCACACAATCGAGCCAAATCTCCCCCGATGTTGGTGTATCAAGCGCCGCCAGCAATCCCAATAAGGTAGATTTACCCGAACCCGAGGGACCGAGAATGGCGACACTCTCACCTTGCTTGACATCTAAGTTAATGCCCTTGAGGATAGTGAGAGCTCCTTCCTGAGTGATCACTGATTTTTCGAGGTTAACCACATTGATGGCACTGTTTTTTAAGATGACGTTAGACATAGGATCCTTCTTGTATAAATCGTTCTGGTATCAATCGCAAAGAGTTAAATCAATGGCTAAGCACATTTTGGCCTTCGCCCTCTTGAGTGTATTTGTCGCCACCCCGGCCCACGCGGCCCGGGTGCTGATCCTCGGTGATAGCTTAGGCGCAAGCTATGGCATAGCAGAACAGTCTGGCTGGGTAGCACTGCTGCAAGAAAAACTGCCCGAACATGAATTTACTAACGGTTCAGTGAGCGGTGAAACCACAGCAGGCGGTTTACGGCGCTTGCCTGCGCTGCTCGACTCCGTCGCCCCCGACCTTGTGGTCGTTGAGCTAGGCGGTAATGATGGTTTACGTGGCTTCCCCCCAACGCAACTTGAGAAGAATCTAATCCAAATAATTACCCTAGCCAAGGATAGCGGCGCCAAAGTGCTGCTAACCGAAATCATGGTACCGCCTAACTATGGCCCTCGCTATACCCAAAAGTTCACCCAAGTGTATCAAGACATCTCTAAAGCACAGGATATAATGTTGATCCCCTTCTTTATGCAGGATATCGCGCCCTATCCAGAGCTGATGCAGCGCGATGGCATTCATCCCAACGAAAAAGCCCAGGCAAAAATCGCCAACTGGATGCAACCTTGGATTGAAAAAGCGTTAACTCAATAAAATAGATGAAATTTTAAGCTAACGAACAGTTTGCTTAGCTAAACTCATGCTCAACGAATAAAAACGTGTTCTAACGCAAGATTAACCCTATAGATAAACAGTAAAATTCATGTTAGCAAATGGTTAACCCAACAAGGAGTCAATATGTCCCTTAGCCATCAGCAAAAAGTGTACATACCCAAGGAAGCCCGTACCAACCAATACATCACCGCCGAAATCAAGGTGACAGATGAGTTACTGAGTCAATATCCCGATTATCAAAGCTGTTATCAAGCCTTAAGCCGTTTGATATTCAATTTGGCAGAACAACACGATCTGCGTAATGTCCACGTGATCACTAACGATAAACTGCCCGTTGTCCGTTACCATACTGAAGCCTATTGCTTCCAAACCACTGAACAAATTCTATTTTTTTACAATCCAGCCTATCACGAAGCCCAAAATTTATTCTCCCAGGAAAACTACCGCGCCCGTAAATTGCGTATAGTGTTCCTCGCCACTGGCGAAGATATCCGCAGTAATTCCGCCAGTTTTCATATTAAGGTACGGGAGTTACTCAACGCCTTAATGCCTAAGCTACCGATTAAGGATCTTAAGGTGAAGATCCGTGATCATCAGCATTTATCCTATGATCTGTTCGCAAAAGCCAAGGGCAATAAAGAAACCTACGGCTATAAACTGCGCGCCATAGGCCCAAGGTATAAGGCCAGAAAATGTGAGTTACCGGAAAATACCAGCTCACTCACCTATGTGACTGTCAGTTTGCCCCTGAGTCGCAAGCTCAAGCAGGGATTATTGCCCGAATCGGCAACTGACTTTACCCCGTTATATCAGCATCTTGAAGACTGCTTCCTCAAAGCGGCAGCTAATAGACAACTGACACGCCTTGCGATGATAGCTAACGGCTTAACGCCACTGGTGCGTAACAGTAAGTTTGAGAAACTGGACAGCAAAGCCGAAGTACAGATGATAGGTTTCGACCCAAATGCGACCGAGCAGCAAGTGATCCGCCGCTGGGATGCCGATAACTTAGTCGAGGCCGCCCACTTTACCATAGTGGCGGGCACGAAAGACTGTGACGATTCAGGCTTCGGCCGTTTTATGAATAATGTCGAAACTGCGTTGAAAGCCTTTGCAACTGAGATAGGGCTAGATCCCGAACGTGAAGACTTAATCGTACGTTTCCATCAACATATCAGCTATCAAATCTGATTGAACACAGATTATCGCTAAGCAACAGGGCGCATTAAGCGCCCTGTTGTTTTTTGAAAATCCCCACACCTTGTTCTCCCTATCACATGCCGCACCATTTTGGCCATATTTCACATTGCCTTTTTTTTCCCCTAGCGCATTCTGTTAACGAAATAATAACAAAAAGGGAGCAATCATGTTCAACAATACTATTAATCCACATAAAGTGAAGGGACCTAAGGCGACCAGTCTAAATGGTTCATCCGCGCAAACAAAAGTGTCGAGTAAGGCTTCATGGCTAATGCCTACGGGGATAGCCCTACTGATGGCCTTTAATCTCAGCGGGTGTCTTTCCGATGACGAGTCAGCACCCTCTGTGACCCCTCCAGTGGTGATACCACCAGAAACGGGACCGACCTTCCCCGAAGGCGCCATTAAGATTGCGGCGGGTGATAACCTCACTACCCGCATTCAAGAAGCCCTGATCAATGCCCAAAGTGGCGCCGTGATAGTGTTACCTAAGGGCACCTTCAATATCGACTCAACCTTACTCTTCGATGGGGATGTAGACGGTGATGGCACTTTCGCCAAAAACGTCACCATCATGGGTTATGGCATGAAAGACACTGTGCTCAATTTCTCCCAAGCCAATTCGGGCGATGGTATCTTCGTGCAAAATGCGATGAATATCATCATTCAAGATCTGTCGGTCAACGAAGCCAAAAACAACGGTATTAAGCTTAAAAACACTAATGGCATTATTTTGCGTCGAGTCGGTACTGTCTGGGAGGGGCCGCTCGATAAAGATAATGGTGCCTATGGTCTGTACCCGGTTGAGTGCGAAAATATTCTTATCGAAGATAGCTATGTTCGTGGCAGTGCCGATGCGGGGATTTACGTCGGGCAATCCCAATATATTGTGGTACGCCGCAATATCGCCAAGGAGAACGTTGCAGGGATCGAGATTGAGAACTCCAAATACGCCGATGTGTATGATAACGAAGCCATGGGGAACACTGGGGGGATATTAATTTTTGATTTACCCATTAATAACCATAGATATGGCTCAAGTGTGCGGATATTCAATAACAAAGTGTATGACAATAATACGCCCAACTTTGCCAATGCCTCGGCAAACCCTGCGGGAGTGCATATTGTGCCACCGGGCACTGGGGTTATCGTCCTTTCCACCGCCGATGTGGAAATTTTCAATAATGAAATCACCCACCACGATACCCTAGGCGTGACCGTCAGCAGCTTCTTTATTGCAGAACCTGACATGACCTCCTTTGTTGGTAACTATGGTCAACCCGGCCAAGCAATTGAGGACGGTTGGCGCCCAGTGCCGCGTAATATTTATCTCCATGATAACCTGATCACTGATTATGGCAGCAAGCCAAAAGGTTATTTAATTCAAGACATTATTCGCGCATATATTCTGACCCACGGCACGTTGCCCGGCGTACTCTATGACGGTTTAGGGGAAATGCTGGCCAACAATGGCACCGCCGCCTATTTAGGCTTAAAGGAAACGCCCTTTGCCGACGATGGTAGCGACAATGTCTGCGCCAGTGATAACGGTGATGTGTCCTACGGCAGGCTCTATGCAAACAGCAACACGGATATCAGCATCGCCGATGTGCAATATGAAAAGACTCAAAGTAACTTACTCAAGTGTTCACAGGTGAGTCTGCCCGTGCATACGGTAACATTTGCAGGCCAAGTCTTCGGTTGCGGTGTCGATGATAACACCGAAGGTTGTGATGGCGGTGTACTCGTTGGCGGTGGCGGTACTATCGGTGAAGGTGAAGGCGGCTTAGTGGGCGACGGCGATCAATCGCTCTGCCAAGCCACTGGGTCGAATGTCAGTTGGGATGCCCTACTCAAGGCAAATTGCCCTAAGTTGTCGGATTATAATCTCTTTAGCGATGCTAAAAATCCCACGGCGGCGCCCAACTCCAATGGCATACCCTATGATTTAAACACACCACTCTTCACCGACTACGCCAGTAAGTACCGTTTTGTGTACCTACCCGCAGGTCAAAAAGCCACCTACTCTGCAAACGAGTCCTTCGATTTCCCCGTCGGCACTGTGATAGCCAAGACCTTTGCCCTGCCAAGTGACACCAGTAAACGTGGCATTAGCAACGAAAGCTTGATTGAAACGCGCCTGCTTATCCACCGTCCAACAGGATGGACTGCATTGCCCTATGTATGGAATGCCGATAAGACCAATGCCACCCTAGCCAAAGCGGGTGCGATCAGCAGCCAAACACTTATGCATAAAGGAGAAAATCTTGCCTTTAACTATGTCGTGCCTAGCATGAACCAATGTAAGCAATGTCATCAATATAAGGCCAATGAGAACACCAACGCCGTGTTTATGCCCATAGGTCCTAAGGCCCGCCATTTAAATCGTGATTATAATTATCAAGATGGCGCGATGAACCAGTTGCTGAAGTGGCAAAGTCTAGGAGCCTTGCTGGGACTACCAAATCTTAGTGAAGTCCCACAGATCCCCGCCTATCAAGACGGTGATGAAACTAAGCTTGCAAACCTTAGCGATAGCGCCCTAATGCAAACCGCAAAAGGCTACTTAGACATCAACTGCGCCCACTGCCATAGACCCGAAGGTAATGCCTCAAATACAGGCCTTAAACTCGAATACTGGCGTAGCTACAGTGATGATGCGGGTTTCTCCCACGGTACCTGTAAATCCCCCGTCGCATACGGTGGTGGCAATCTCGGGTTCGATATCGTCCCGGGCAATGCCGACGAGTCTATTCTGCACTTTAGAATGGCAAGTACGACACCGGGTGACCGTATGCCTGAAATTGGCCGCAGTTTAGCCCATGGCGAAGGCGCAGCCCTGATAAGCGAATGGATCAAACGCTTACCTGCGGCGAGCTGTTCCCACTAACCCAAAGCACGCTTTAAAGCGCCCCATCAAAAGGCTGGCCATGCCCTGTCTCTTGATCACAAGTCTTCGTGATTGAGAGACATGGCCAATTCGTAACCCTCAAGGATGGTTTGTAACCTAAACCATCCTTCCCACAATACCTCTACACAAGCTCGACCTGTCCGCTTGGTAT